>SEEY01000782.1 GCA_004211235.1 Rubrivivax sp. | reverse complement strand
GGGTACGGGTGGCAGGGGCAGGGGCAGGGGCATGAACCGACATGCACCGGATTTTGACGGGCACGCACCAAGCGCTTGCTGCGGGTTTTTACGTCTTGGTCAAGTTTTACTGGGTAGTAATGTTTGCCCATCACACCCTGGGAGAGCCCTGTGGATCTAGCCGACCTGAAGCCTGGCCGACTGACACCCGATGACTACGCCCGCAACTTCGCTGACGCCCATCCGCCGCTCAATCGCGCGCAGGCGCTGATCGAGGCGGAGCGTTGCTACTACTGCTACGCGGCGCCCTGCCAGACGGCCTGCCCCACGGGGATTGACATTCCCGCCTTCATCCAGCGCGTGGCGCAGGACAACGTGCGCGGCGCCGCCGAGGCCATCCTGACGGCCAACCCGCTGGGCGGCATGTGCGCCCGCGTCTGCCCGACCGAGGTGCTGTGCGAGCAGGCCTGCGTGCGCAACACGAACGAGAGCAAACCGGTCGAGATCGGCCTGCTGCAGCGCTTCGCGGTAGAGGGTCACTTCGCCAATCCCGGAGCCCGACCGTTGTTTGAACGCGCCGCGCCGACCGGCAAACGCATTGCCGTCGTTGGCGCCGGGCCGGCCGGCCTGGCCGCAGCCCACGGCCTGGCGTGGCGCGGACACGACGTCGTGCTGTTCGACGCCGCACCAAAGCTGGGCGGCCTCAACGAATACGGCCTCGCCACGTACAAGGTGGCGGGCGGTTTTGCGCAGCGCGAGATCGACTGGCTGCTGAGCATCGGTGGCGTCACGCCGACGCTGAACAGCCGGCTGGGGCGGGACATCACGCTCGACGGCCTGCTGGCCGAGTACGACGCCGTCTTCCTCGGCATGGGCCTGACCGGCGTCAACGCGCTGGGCATTGCCGAGCCCGAGCTGCCGGGACTGCGCGATGCCGTCGACTTCATCGCAGAACTGCGCCAGAGCTCACCCGAGACCGTCGCCGTGGGCCGCAAGGTCGTCGTCATCGGCGGCGGCATGACGGCCGTGGACGCGGCCGTGCAGAGCAAGCTGCTGGGCGCCGAGCAGGTGACGATGGTCTACCGCCGCGGCCCGGAGGGGCTGTCCGCCTCCACGCACGAACAGCACTGGGCGCAGACGAATGGCGTGACGATCCGCTGCTGGGCTAGGCCGCTGGGCGTCGAGGCGCAGGGCGGCGTGCTGCGCGGCATGCGTTTCGCAGCGACGGCGCTGCAGGCCGGCCAGCTCGTGGACACCGGCGAGCAGTTCTTCATCGAGGCCGACATGGTGTTGCGCGCCATCGGCCAGACCTTCGAGCCGGCCGGCGCCGGCATCGAACTGAAGGCCGGGCGCATCACGACAGACGCGCAGTTCCGCACCAGCGTGCCGCGCGTCTGGGCCGGTGGCGACTGCCGCCACGGCGGGCGCGACCTGACGGTGGAGGCCGTCGAACACGGCAAGCGCGCCGCCGAGTCCATCCACGCGGCATTGACGGGAGTGGCCCATGGCTGACCTGAGCACCAACTTTCTCGGCATCAAGAGCCCCAACCCGTTCTGGCTCGCTTCGGCCCCGCCGACGGACAAGGAGATCAACGTGCGCCGTGCCTTCGAGGCCGGCTGGGGCGGCGTCGTCTGGAAGACGCTCGGCGAGGACCCGCCGGTCGTCAACGTCAACGGCCCGCGCTATGCGACGCTGTGGAGCCAGGACCGGCGCGTCATCGGCTTCAACAACATCGAGCTCATCACCGACCGGCCGCTGCAGGTCAACCTCGACGAGATCGCCCGCGTGAAGCGCGACTTCCCCGACCGCGCGGTCGTCGTGTCGCTGATGGTGCCGGTGACCGAGGCAGCGTGGAAGGACATCCTCGCCAAGGTGGCCGACACGGGCGCCGACGGCGTGGAGCTGAACTTCGGCTGCCCGCACGGCATGAGCGATCTCGGCCACCATGTTCAGCGCGATCGGTTTCACGGCCGGGCCGCAGTAGCCGCCGTGCGAGCCCCAGCCGTCGGTGACCGGGCTCATCGTCATGCGGTCCAGGTCCACGCCCAT
>SEEY01000781.1 GCA_004211235.1 Rubrivivax sp. | reverse complement strand
GTCTGCTGCGTGACCGGGGCCACCCTCGCGCGCCGGGCAACCGCACCGAGAAGTGCATCGCCGTCGTCGGCGCCGGTATCGCCGGCCTGTCCGCCGCCTGGGCGTTGAGCGATCGGGCGCACGTCACGCTGTTCGAGGCCGGCGCCTACGCGGGCGGCCATACCCACACGGTGGACGTGACGCTGGACGGCCCTCACGGCCCGATCACCCACGGCGTGGACACCGGCTTCCTCGTCTTCAACGAGCGCACCTACCCGCTGCTGATCCAGCTCTTCGCGCAGCTCGGCGTGGCCACCGCCCGCAGCGACATGAGCTTTTCCGCCCAGGTGGCGCGCGACGACGTCGAATGGAGCGGCACCAGCCTGGCCACGGTGTTCGCCCAGCGCCGCAATCTGCTGCGGCCAGCCTTCTGGGGGATGCTCGCCGACCTGCTGCGCTTCAACCGGCTGTGCACCGCACTCGCGGCCAGCGGCGAAGAGGCGGCGCTGGCCGAGCCCATCGGCGAGTTCCTCGCCCGCCAGCGCTTCGGCCGCGGCTTTCGCGACTGGTATCTGCTGCCGATGGTCGCCTGCATCTGGTCCTGCCCGACGGCGCAGATGCTGCAGTTCCCCATTCGCACGCTGATCCGCTTCTGCCACAACCACGGCCTGCTGCAGGTCAACGACCGGCCGCAGTGGTGGACCGTCACGGGCGGGGCGCGCCATTACGTGAACGCCATGCTGCCGGCCATCCACGAGGTTCGGCTGAACACCCCTGTGCAGGCCATCCATCGGCCGGCGGCGGGCGGCGATGTCGTCGTGCAGAGCCCGCGAGGCCGCGAGCACTTCGACGCCGTCATCCTGGCCGGCCACAGCGACCAGAGTCTGCGCATGCTGACCCTGCCCAGCGACGCCGAGCAGCAGGTGCTGGGCGCCATCCGCTACCAGCCCAACCTCGCCGTGTTGCATACCGACGCCGCGCTGCTGCCGCGCCGCCGCGCCGCCTGGGCGGCCTGGAACTTCGAGGCCGGCAACGACAGCGGTGCGGTGTGCCTGCATTACCTGTTGAACCAGCTCCAGCCGCTGCCCTGGCAGCAGCCGGTGGTCGTGTCGCTGAACCCGCTGCGCCAGCCCGACCCGGCGTGCGTCATCGGCCGCTACGCCTATGACCACCCGGTGTTCGACGACGACGCCGTGCGCGGCCAGGGCCGGCTGGCGGGCATCCAGGGGAGCGGCCGCGTCTGGTTCGCGGGTGCATGGACGCGTTATGGTTTCCATGAGGACGGCCTGCTGTCCGGCCTGAATGCGGCCCAGGGCGTCATCGACAAGGTGCTGGCGTGACCCGCGCTCCCGTCGCGCAACTGGGGATCGGCCAGGTGCGGCACCGGCGGCTGCGGCCACGAGAGCATGCCTTCGCCTATCCGAGCTACTTCCTGTGGCTGCCGATGCGATCGCTGCGTGGCGAGCCGGCCGCGGCGCTGAACCGCAACGGCCGCGGCTGGCTCAGCTTTCACGATGCCGACCACGGCGACGGCGGTGCCGACGCGCTCGACTGGCTGGATGACCTGCTTGCCCGTGAAGGCATTGCCGACGCCGATGGCGAGGCCTGGCTGCAAACCTACCCGCGCGTGCTGGGCCATGTCTTCAAGCCGGTCAGCTTCTGGTTCTGCGAGCGCGCGGACGGCTCGCTGGCCGCCGTCGTCGTCGAGGTCAACAACACCTTCGGCGAGCGCCACTGCTATCTGCTGCGCGGGGCCGAACTGGCCTGGGGCCGCGAGCAGCAGGCGGCCAAGGTCTTCCACGTCTCGCCGTTCTGCCGCGTCGAGGGGCGCTACCGCTTTCGCTTCATGCGTGCCGGTGAACGCGTCGTCGCCCGCGTCGACCATGACGACGCCCACGGCCCGCTGCTCAACACCAGCCTCAGCGGCCGGCTGCAGCCGCTGACGCAGCGCAGCGCCCGTGGGGCCTTCTTCGCCATGCCGGCGCTGACGCTGATGGTCGTCGCCCGCATCCACTGGCAGGCGCTGAAGCTGGCCTTCAAGCGCGTGCCC
>SEEY01000780.1 GCA_004211235.1 Rubrivivax sp. | reverse complement strand
GAGAACTTCGGCTGGCTCTCGCCTGCATTCGACCCGACGAGCGATGGCACCTATTCCATCTATCTGGCAGCCTTCGATCAGGCCGGCCGTCAGGTGACGCGTTCGGACATCACGGTGGTGGTGGGCGATGGCGGCGCCACCGTCCCCGAGCCGGCGTCGCTGGCACTGGTCGGCATCGCTGCTTGCGGCCTCGCCGTCACGGGCCGCCGTCGCCGCAACCGCGCCTGAGCAGACAAGGCTGGCCCTTCGCAGGCGAGCCGACAAGCCTCATCGATGAAAAGCCGCTCGGAGTGATCCGGGCGGCTTTTTTATCAGCCTGCATCGGCCCTGGATGCGCTCACGAGATGCAGTCAGGCCTTCGTCGTCACACCCACCTCACCACGCCGGATGGCCGCTGCGCGGTCGGTCACGGCCTGCCGCTGCTCGTCGCTCAGCCGGGCCACGTTCTTCACCTGCAGCGCCATGCGCGGATTGCCGGCCAGCAGGGTCTCGTGGCGCATCAGGAAGTTCCAGTACAGCGTCGTGAACGGGCAGGCGCGGTCGCCGCTGCGCTGGGCCGGGTCGTAGCGGCAGCCCTTGCAGTGCGGGCTCATGCGCTGGATGTACCTGCCGGTGGCAACGTAGGGCTTGCTGCCCATCAGGCCGCCGTCGGCGTACTGGCTCATGCCCAGCGTGTTGGGCAGCTCCACCCACTCGACGGCATCGACGTAAACGGCCAGGTACCAGGCATGCACCTGACGCGGCTCGACGCCGAGCATCAACGCGAAGAGGCCGGTGACCATCAGCCGCTGGATGTGGTTGGCATAGCCGTGCGCGAGCGTCTGCGCCAGCGCGTCGCGCAGGCAGGCCATGTCGGTGGCGCCGGTCCAGTACCAAGCGGGCAGGTCTTCGTGCGCATCGAGGGCGTTCAACTCGGCATAGCGCGGCATGCGCGTCCAGTAGATGCCGCGCACGTATTCACGCCAGCCAAGGATCTGGCGGACAAAGCCTTCCACGCTCGCCAGTGGCGCCTGGCCGCTGCGCCATGCGGCCTCGGCAGCCGCCACCACCTCGCGCGGGTTCAGCAGCTTGAGGTTGAGCGCGGCGGACAGGTGCGAGTGATAGAGCCAGGGGTCGCCCGGCCACATCGCGTCCTGGTAGCGGCCGAACAGTGGCAGGCGCAGCTCGATGAACGCGTGCAGGGCCTCCAGTGCCTGGGCGCGCGTGACCGGCCAGGCGAAGCTGTCCAGCTGACCCGGGTGCTGCGCAAAACGGCTGTTGACCAGCTCGATCACCGCCGCCGTGCAGGCATCGGGCGGGAATCCGGGGCGCGCCGGTCGAGCAGCCGGGCCGTCGGCACCGAAAGCCTCGCGGTTGTCGGCATCGAAGTTCCATTGGCCTCCCGCCGGCTTGCCGTCTTCCATCAGCACACCGTGGCGTTGGCGCTGCTCACGGTAGAAGTACTCCATGCGCAGCGCTTTGCGACCCCTGGCGTGCGCCGCGAACTCGCGCACGGTGCCGAAGAAATGGCGGTCCTCGCGGATGTCCAGCGGCAACGCGTTCGCCTCGGCCACCGCCTGGATGGCTTGAAGCACGCGCCAGTCACCGGGCGCCGTCATCACGAGCCCGGCGGGCCGCAGGCGCGTGATGTCGGCCTGAAGCTGCGCGGCCAGCGTGCCGGGGTTGCCTTCGTCGTCCAGCCGCGTGTAGTGCACCGGCCGGCCGGCACCGCGCAGGGCCAGCGCGAAATGGCGCATGGCCGCAAGAAACATGGCGATGCGCGGCTTGGAGGACCACACGTGGCTGGACTCCTCGGCAACTTCCGCCATCCACACGGCATCCATCGTCACGTCGAAGCCGTCGAAGCCGGACGCCTCCAGGTCCAGCTGATCGCCCAGCACGACGACGAGGTGGCGCAGCTCAGTCACCCGCGGCCGCCTTGACTGACCTGGCGGGCCGGCGCCGGCAGGCGTCCGAGCAGTACCGCACCTCGGCCCAGTTGGCCGCCCAGCGTCGCCGCCAGCTCATGGGCCGTCCGCAGGCCGCGCAGGGCTTGCT
>SEEY01000109.1 GCA_004211235.1 Rubrivivax sp. | reverse complement strand
GCATGAAGGACACGCTGGCAAACGCGGCGCGCGAACTGGGTCTGGACCTCAGCGACGCGCAACTGGACAAGTTATTGGCCTACCTGGCGCTGCTGCAGAAGTGGAACAAGGTCTACAACCTGACCGCCGTACGCGACCCGGCGCAGATGCTGAGCCACCATCTCGTGGACAGCCTGTCCGTGATCCAGCCGCTGCGTCGCCACGGCGCGCCGCGCCGCTTGATGGACGTTGGCGCCGGCGGCGGGTTGCCGGGTGTGGTGATCGCCATCTGTTGCCCGGGCACCGATGTCAGCTGCGTCGACGCGGTCGCCAAGAAGGCCACCTTCATCCAGCAGGTCGCGGCGGAACTGAAGCTGCCCAACCTCCACGGCGTCCACAGCCGCGTGGAGGCGATGACGAGCGACCCGTTCGGCGTTGTCACTTCGCGGGCCTTCGCTTCGCTGGTCGACTTCACCACGCTGACGCGCCAGCATCTCGCGCCCAGCGCGGTCTGGATGGCGATGAAGGGGCAGCATCCAGCGGACGAAATCGCCGCCCTCCCGGGTGACGTGGAAGTGTTTCACGTGGAACAACTGGCCGTTCCGAGTCTGGACGCCCAGCGCTGCCTGGTGTGGATGAAGCCGCGCTGAAGCACTTCAGGGGTCACGCCCGAGGTTTGGCCCGGCCTCTCCCCGGTACGATGCCGGCAGTCGAGAACTGGAACCCATGGCCAAGATTTTCTGCATCGCCAACCAGAAGGGCGGCGTCGGCAAGACCACCACCACCGTCAACCTGGCCGCCGGCCTGGCCAAGATCGGCCAGCGCGTGCTCGTGGTCGACCTGGACCCGCAGGGCAACGCCACCATGGGTTCCGGCATCGACAAGCGCAAGCTGGAATTGACGGTCTATGACGTGCTGCTGGAGTCGGCCACCCTCGCCGAAGCCAGGACTCGCGCTGAAAAGTCCGGCTATGACGTGCTCGGCGCCAACCGCGAGCTGGCCGGCGCCGAGGTCGACCTCGTCGCCCTGGAGCGCCGCGAGGCCCGGCTGAAGGCGGCGCTGGCCGATGCCGGCCCGGACTACGACTTCATTTTGATCGACTGCCCCCCGTCGCTGTCGATGCTCACGCTGAATGGCCTGTGCTGCGCGCACGGCGTCATCGTGCCGATGCAGTGCGAGTACTTCGCGCTGGAAGGCCTGACCGACCTGGTCAACACCATCAAGCAGATCCACGCCAACCTGAACCCGGACCTGCAGATCATCGGCCTGCTGCGCGTCATGTTCGACCCGCGCATCACGCTGCAGCAGCAGGTCAGCGATCAGCTCAAGGCTCATTTCGGCAACAAGGTCTTCGACACCGTCATCCCGCGCAACGTGCGGCTGGCCGAGGCGCCCAGCTACGGGCTGCCGGGCGTGGTGTTCGACCCCAGCTCCAAGGGCGCCGTCGCCTTCGTCGAGTTCGCCAAGGAGATGGTGGGCCGCATCGAGACGATGCGGTGAACGCCGTCACGTTGCGCCCGATGCGGGCGGGCGACGCCGACGCGGTGGCCGCCCTGCACGCCGCGAGCTGGCGCAGCGCCTATCGCGGCATGCTGACCGACGACTTCCTGGACAACGGCGTCGTTGCCGACCGCCAGGCCCTCTGGCGTGAACGCCTGCTGGGCCCGGCCAACGCGCCGGCCTTCGGGATCGTGGCCGAAGAGGCCGGCGGCCGCTTGGTCGGCTTCACCTACGTGCTGCTTCAGCATGATCCCGTCTGGGGTTCGCTGGTCGACAACCTGCACGTCGACCCCGGGCACAAGGGCGGCGGCATCGGCCGTCAGCTGCTGCAAGCCGTTGCAGGGCAACTCGGCGCCGGCCACACGCAACCCGTCTTCCTGTGGGTGCTGGACGCCAACGAACCCGCCAAGCGCTTCTACGCCCGCATGGGTGCCGAGTTCGCCGAGCAGAGCATGGCGCCACCCTTCGGCGGCGTGTCGCTGCCGGAGTGGCGCTGCGTGTGGCGCAAGCCGTCAGCCTTGCTGGCCGATGCCTGAGCTCGATATCCAGGCCCTCGCCTTGCGGGCCGAACTGGCCGGCCTGGATGCCAGCGCCCCACCGCAGCAGGCTGATATCGACGGCTGGCTGATCCGCCTGTCGCCCGGCAAGGCCAAACGTTCGCGCTGCATCAATGCGCTTCGAGAAGGCACGCTGCCGCTGGACGACCTGCTCGCGCGCTGCAAGCAGGCCTATGACGCCGCCGGCCTGCCGCTGGCCGTGCGCGTGACGCCCTGGAGCCAGCCCGCCGACCTGGACGCGCAGCTGGCGGCCAAGGGTTGGAATGCCTTCGACGCAGCTGACGTGATGGTGCTGGCCGCCCTCGCCCCGGCACCTGCGCCGGTCGCGCTGCAAACCCTCGACGCGCCCGCCTACGCCGCCCTTGTCGGCGCGCTGCGCGGCTCGTCCGCAACGGCCGTCGCCGCGCACGCCGAGCGCATCGCCAACGCCCCGGTGACTTACCAGGGCTTCGCGCTGAGGGACGCGGCCGGCGCGCTGCTGGCCTGCGGCCAGATGGTGGTCGATAGCGACATCGTCGGCCTCTACGACATCGCCTCGGCCGTGCCGCGCCAGGGCCATGCCGACCGCCTGTGCCGCGCGCTGCTGGCCCTCGCGCACGGCCAGGGCGCGCGCCAGGCCTACCTGCAGGTGGGCAGCGACAACGCCGTCGCCCAGCGGCTGTACACGCGCCTCGGCTTCGTGTTCGCCTACCGCTACCACTACCGCAGCCCCGAGACCGAGCTGACGTAGCGAGCCGGTGTAGCGGCTCGTCAGGCCGGTTACGAATTGGGACCACGCCGCGGGCGGTTCTCCCACGTTTGCAGGTCGGCCCTCGGGCAGGCCAGGGCGTTGGCTGCGTCAACATCCGCGCCATCCACCCCAGCCTGACCCCATGACGCCCAGCCGCGCTGCCGTTTCCCTCCTCGCTTCCTTCGCACTCGCTGCCGCGGCCCTGGCCGACGCGCCCAAGGCCGACGTCGCCCGGAGCGCCGATCACCCGGTGCTCAAGCGCTTCACCGGCAGCGTGCTCGCCGGCTACGCCCAGCAGGACTGGGAGCAGCGCAGCTTCCCCGACGCCAGCGGCGTCTCCAAGACCGACGACAAGTTCAACCGGCCGGTGCTGCTGGAGGGCAAGGTCACGCGCCTCTTCTACCTGGCGCCGCTGGGCAAGAGCCCGCTGGAGGTGTACCGCAACTACCAGCAGGCGCTGACGGCCGCCGGCTTCAAGACCACCTGGCAGTGCGAAAGCGAAGCGCAGGGCTGCACCAAGGCCTATTTCGCGCTCGACGGTTCCGAGCGCGCCAAGGGCATGCGCTGGGCGGAGGGCAACCTGCCGGCGGCGGGCGGCGAGCATGCCGGCAGCGCCTGGAACCTGGAGATGGCCATCAGCTACCAGCAGGCCCGCATGACGGTGGGCACGCTGACCAGCGGTGGCCGCACGCTGAACCTGCTGCTGTTCACCTCCATGGCCGAGAACGAGCACACCGGCCGCGCGGCGACCTACATCGAGATCGTCGAGCCCAAGGCCATGCCCACGGGGCAGGTCACGGTCGACGCCAAGGCCATCGGCCAGGGCCTGCAGGCCGAGGGCAGGATGGCCCTCTACGGCCTGTTCTTCGACACCGGCAAGACCGACATCAAGCCCGACAGCAATGCGCAGCTCGACCAGATGGCCGCCGTGCTCAAGGCCCAGCCCGCGCTGAAGATGCTGATCGTCGGCCACACCGACAACGTCGGCGCCATCGACGCCAATCTCGCCTTGAGCGAGGGCCGCGCCAAGGCTGTCGTCGCGGCGCTGACGCAGCGCGGCATCGCCGCGGGCAGGCTGCAGGCACGCGGCATCGCCAACTTCTCGCCGGTGGCGTCCAACGCGGGCGAAGACGGTCGGGCAAGGAACCGCCGCGTCGAGATGGTCGTCCAGTAAACCTCCACCGAGCCAAGCCATGACGATGCGAAGCTTCGCCCTGCCCGTCTCCAGCGCCCTGCTCGCCCTGGCGCTAGCCGCCCCTGCCGCACGCGCCATGGAGGGCCTGCCCACGGCCGACGTGAAGGGCGGCACCGACCACCCCGTCATCAGCCGCTTCACCGGCAGCCTGCTGGTGGGCTACGGCCAGCAGGACTGGGCCGCCACCGTGCTGCCGGGCGCCGGCGGCATGTCCAGGACCGAGCGCAACAAGTTTGCCGATCCGCTGCAGGTCGAGGGCAAGGTGACCCGCCTCTTCTACCTGAGCCCGGAAGGCAAGACGCCGCTGGAAGTGTTCCGCAACCAGCAGCAGGCGCTGATGGGAGCCGGCTTCAAGCAGCGCTTCCTCTGCGAGGTGAAGGACTGCCTCGCCCCGGCCTATTTCGCGATCAAGGAAGAGGACCGCGGCAAGTCCATGGACTGGGCCAAGGGCTATCTGGTGGGCGTCAAGGGCAGCAACTTCAAGGGCGCCCGCTGGGGCATCCCGATGTCCATTTCGTGGAATGAGGGCCACATCCTCGCCGGCACGCTGACCCGCGGCGGCAGCACCCTGCAGGTGCTCGTCTTCACGTCGCAGGCCGAAAATGAATACACCGACCGCGCCGCCAGCTACATCGAGATCGTCGACCCCAAGGCCATGCCCACCGGCCAGGTCACGGTCGACGCGAAAGCCATCGCCGCGGGCCTGCAGGCCGACGGCAAGGTCGCCCTGTACGGCGTGCTGTTCGACACCGGCAAGACCGAGCTGAAGCCCGACAGCAACGCGCAGCTCGACCAGATGGCCGCCGTGCTCAAGGCGCAGCCGGCGCTGCGGGTCTTCATCGTCGGCCACACGGACAACGCCGGCAGCCTGGACGCGAACGTCAAGCTCAGCCAGGGCCGCGCCCAGGCCGTCGTCGCTGCCCTCACGCAGCGCGGCATCCCCGCCAACCGGCTCGCGGCGCACGGCAACGCCAACTACGCGCCGGTGGCGTCCAACGCCAGCGACGACGGCCGCGCGAAGAACCGCCGCGTCGAGATGGTGCTGCAATAACTCAACAACCCAGCTGACCCATGAACCCCACCGCCCGCCTCGTTGCCAAGCTGCTGGCAGCCGCATTGGCTGCCCCTCTCGCCGGCTCCGCGATTGCCGCCGACAAGCCCGTCACCGACCTGCCCGGCGCTGCCGATCACCCGCTCATCCGGCGCTTCGCCGGCTCCTGGCTTGCGGGCCAGCGCGTGTCGAACTGGGACGCCGCCGTGCTGCCCGGCAGCGCGGAGCTGTCCAAAGCCGATGCGCGCCAGTTCAAGGAGCCGCTCAACCTGGAAGGCAAGGTCACGCAGACGCTCTACATCGCGCCTCGCGGCAAGTCGGCGCTGGAGGTCTGGCGCAACTACGAACAGGCGCTCAATGCGGCGGGCTTCAAGAAGCGCTTCTCCTGCGAAAGCAAGTGTGCCGACCTCTACTTCGCGTGGTGGAAGACCAGCGAGCCGAACAAGGGCATGACCTGGGCGAAAGGCGACGTCCTGACGCCCACCGGCAGCCGCTACGGGCTGACGTCGGCACTGTCCGTGGAGGACGGCCGCATGCTCGTCGGCACGCTCGGCAAGCCGGGCCAGGAGGCCACCGTGCTGCTCTACAACTCGCTGGCGGCCAATGCCACGACGGGCCTTGTCGCCACCTACCTCGAGGTTGTCGAGCCCAAGGCCATGGAGACGGGCCAGGTCAGCGTCGACCCCGCTGCGCTGCAGGCCGGCCTCGCGGCGGAAGGGCGGGTCACCCTGACCGGGCTGTTCTTCGACACCGGCAAGACCGAGCTGAAGCCCGAGTCCAAGGCACAGCTCGAGGCGATGGCCGAGCTGCTGAAGAACCAGCCCGCGCTGAAGGCCTACATCGTCGGCCACACCGACAACGTCGGCAGCCTCGACGCCAACGAGAAGCTCAGCCTGGCCCGCGCCCAGGCCGTCGTCGCAGCGCTGGTGGCAGCGCCGTACAAGGTGGACGCCAAGCGGGTCGTGCCCAGGGGGCTGGCGTCGCTGGCGCCTGTCGCGGGCAATGGCGATGACGCCGGCCGGGCCAGGAACCGGCGTGTGGAGCTGGTGGCCCAGTAGCGAGACCGCGCCGCCTGCAAGGGCGGCCGACTCGCGTTAGGGTGCGAACCATGCTGCCTCCTTCCATCCTCGCCATCGCGCCGCTGGGCTTCCCCTGGGAGACCCTCGACCCCTTCCTGTTCTGCGTCCATCATGACGACGCCTATCCCCGCGGCAACGGCCGCCACGGGCCGGATGCGGCGCTGCTGGCGGGCCGCCAGATCGGCTCCGACTTCTCGCGCAAGGACGGCTGGAGCATGTACCACGGCCAGCAGGTGCCCGGCTTCCCGGCCCACCCGCACCGCGGCTTCGAGACGGTGACGATCGTGCGCCAGGGTCGCATCGACCACGCCGATTCGCTCGGTGCGGCGGCGCGTTTCGGCGGCGGCGACGTGCAGTGGCTGACCGCCGGCAAGGGCATCGTGCACGCCGAGATGTTTCCGCTGCTGCACACCGACCGGCCCAACCCGCTGGAGCTGTTCCAGATCTGGCTCAACCTGCCGGCCGACAGCAAGATGGTGGAGCCGCACTTCACGATGTTCTGGGCGCAGGACATCCCGCGGCACCGCTTTGTCGACGCCGAAGGGCGCGCCACCGAGGTGGTCTGCATCGCCGGTGCCCTGCCCGTGCCCGGTGGCATGGCCCAGCCGCTCGCGCCGCCGCCGGACTCCTGGGGCTCACGCCTGCATTCCGACCTCGCCATCTGGACGCTCAAGCTCGAACCGGGCGCGCAATGGACGCTGCCCGCGGCCACCGGCGACGGCACGCGCCGCAAGCTCTACTTCTTCGCCGGCACGCGTCTGGGCGTGGACGGCCAGGCCGTCGATGTGAAGTCGGCCATCGAGCTGCGTGCGGACACGGCCGTCACGCTGATGAACGGCGCCGAACCCGCCGAGCTGCTGATGCTGCAGGGCCGGCCCATCGGCGAGCCGGTGGCCCAGTACGGCCCCTTCGTCATGAACACCGAGCAGGAGCTGCGGCAGGCCTTCGAAGACTACCGCCGCACCGAGTTCGGCGGCTGGCCCTGGCCCGACGCGGCGCCCGTCCACGGCGACGGCGAGGAGCGCTTCGCCCGGCATGCCGATGGCAGGGTTGAACAGCAGGCGTAACTCCACGCGGGGCGGTAGAGTCCGCCCCGCCCCTGATTCTGGAACCGCTTCCATCGCCGCCGTGAAAACCTTGCATGCCTCCCTCGTCACCGCGGCCGTGGCGCTCGCCCTGGGCACCGCCGCTCCGACCCTGCGCGCCGCCGACGCCCAACCCTGGATGGACAAGGCCCGGTCATCCACGCAGCGCACCGAGCTGCTGCTGAAGGCGATGACGCTGGACGAGAAGCTGCAGCTGCTGTTCGGCTACGCCTCCGGCGACCAGCTCGCGCAGGTCGACGCCAGCATCATCCCCGGCGTCAACGCCAAGGAAGTGGCCGCCAAGGTCATCCCGGGCTCGGCCGGCTACATCCCCGGCATCCCGCGCTTGAGCATCCCGGCGCAGTACCAGGCCGACGCCTCCATCGGCGTGCGCAACCCCTACCTGGAGCGCACGTCCCTGCCCTCATCGCTGGCCACGGCCGCCAGCTGGGATCCGAGGGTGTCCGAGGCCGGCGGCCGGATGATCGGCAACGAGGCCCGTCTGTCCGGCTTCAACGTCATGCTGGCCGGCGGCGTCAACCTCGCCCGCGAGGCGCTGAACGGCCGCAACTTCGAATACACCGGCGAGGACCCGCTGCTGGCTGCCGAGATGGGCGCTGGCCTGATCCGCGGCGTGCAGGCCAACCACATCATCTCGACGATCAAGCACTACCTGATCAACGCCCAGGAGACCGGCCGCACGCTGGTGAGCGCCCAGCTGTCGGTGCCGGCGCTGCGCCAGAGCGACGCGCTGGCCTTCGAGCTGGCCATCGAGAAGAGCAGCCCCGGCTCGGTGATGTGCTCTTACAACCGCATCAACGACGTCTACGCCTGCCAGAACGACACCTGGCAGAACCAGGTGCTCAAGGGCGACTGGGGCTACAAGGGCTATGTCATGTCCGACTGGGGCGCCGTGCACTCGACGGTGCAGGACGCCAACGGCGGGCTGGATCAGCAGTCCGGCTTTCCCTTCGACAAGGTGCCCTACTTCGCGCAGCCGTTGAAGGACGCCGTCGTCGATGGCGCCGTGCCTCTGGCCCGCATCGACGACATGGCGCGGCGCATCCTGTGGGCGATGTTCGACAAGGGCGTCGTCGACCACCCGCTGCAGCCGGCCGCTGCAGCCAGTGCCATTGACTACCCCGCCCACGCCAAGGTCACTCAGCAAGCCGCCGAGCAGTCGCTCGTGCTGCTGAAGAACGAGTCCGGCGTGCTGCCGCTCGTCAGCCCGAAGCGCGTCGCCATCATCGGCAGCTATGCCGACAAGGCCGTGCTCTCCGGTGGTGGCTCTGCCGTCGTCACGCCCATCGGCGGCAACGCCGTGCCGGGCCTGGGCCCGGGCGGCTGGCTGACGCAGGTCTGGCAGCCGTCGTCACCGATGAAGGCGCTGCAGCAGCAACTGCCGCAGACGCAGTTCGCCTTCGACGCCGGTACCGACGTCGAGGCCTCGGCCGCAGCCGCAGCCGCAGCCGACGTCGCCATCGTCTTCGTCCACCAGTGGACGGCCGAGTCGCTGGACGCGCCGACGCTGAGCCTGCAAGGCAACCAGGACGCCATCGTCGCGGCGGCCGCCAAGGCCAACCCCAACACCATCGTCGTCGTCGAGAGCGGCGGCGCTGTGCTGATGCCCTGGGCGAAGGACGTGAAGGGCATCCTGGCCGCCTTCTACCCCGGCTCCAACGGCGGCGAGGCCATCGCCCGGCTGCTGACCGGCGCCGTCAATCCGTCGGGCCGGCTGCCCATCACCTTCCCCGCCAGCACCGATCAACTGGTGCGTCAGCAGATTGGTGGCAAATCGAACGGCCCGCTGTTCACGGTGCGCTACACCGAGGGCGCCGCGGTCGGCTACAAGTGGTTCGACCTGAAGGGCCACAAGCCGCTCTACGCCTTCGGCCACGGCCTGTCGTACACCAGCTTCGAGCTGGGCGGCCTGAAGGCTGAAGCCGCCAGGTCGGCGGTCACCATGAAGTTCTCGGTAAAGAACACCGGCCAGCGCGACGGCGCCTCGGTGGGCCAGGTCTACATCCGCGCGCCGCAGAACGCCCAATGGGAAGCGCCGCGGCGGCTGGTGGGCTTCAGCAAGCTGGCGTTGAAGCCGGGCGAGTCGGGCGCGGCGACGGTCAGCGTCGATCCGCGACTGCTGGCGACGTTTGACGAGTCGACCGGCCACTGGGTCATCGCGCCCGGCACGTATGAAGTGCAGCTCGGCGCCGCTTCCGACGACATC
>SEEY01000779.1 GCA_004211235.1 Rubrivivax sp. | reverse complement strand
CCGCGCAAGGGCGATGCCATCACCGGGCTGCCGGCGTGGAAGACCATGGCCTCGTCATCGTCCGCCGGCAGCCCGGTGATGGCATCGCCCTTGCGCGGATTCAGCGGATAGCCCTCGGCCGCCAGCACGACGCCCAGCGCAACGCGGCGATCCCATTGCAGCTCGACCTGGTCCAGCGTGCCGTCGGTCGCATGCATCAGCAGCTCGAACAGGTCGCTCTTGAGCCGCATCATGATGGGCTGCGTCTCGGGGTCGCCCATGCGGGTGTTGAATTCCACCGTGCGCGGCTGGCCGTGGTCGTCGATCATGAGACCGGCGTACAGGAAGCCGGTGAAGGGATGGCCGTCCTTGGCCATGCCGGCAATGGTCGGGTTGACGATCTCGTGCATGACCTTGGCATGCACATTGGGCGTCACCACCGGCGCGGGGGAATAGGCACCCATGCCGCCCGTGTTGGGGCCCTGGTCGCCGTCGAGCAGGCGCTTGTGGTCCTGGCTGGTGGCCAGGGAGACGACGTTCCTGCCATCGCAGACGACGATGAAGCTCGCCTCCTCGCCGGCCAGGAAGTCCTCGATGACGACCCGCGCGCCACCGGCGTTGTGCGTCACGCCGAGCTTGTTGTCCTCCAGGATCCACGAGATGGCTTCATGGGCCTCGTCGAGAGTCATCGCGACGACGACGCCCTTGCCCGCCGCCAGGCCGTCCGCCTTGATGACGATGGGCGCGCCCCGGCCGTCCACATAGGCATGCGCAGCAGCCGGGTCCGAGAAGGTTTCGTAGGCCGCAGTGGGAATGCCGTAGCGCTTCATGAAGTCCTTGGCGAAGGCCTTGGAGCTTTCCAGCTGCGCCGCGGCCTTGGTCGGGCCGAAGATGCGCAGGCCGCGCGCGCGGAACTCGTCGACCACGCCAACGGCCAGCGCCGCCTCCGGGCCGACGACGGTCAGCGTGATCTTCTGCTCGACGGCGAAATCCGCCAGCGCCTTGACGTCCGTGAGGGCGATGGCCACGTTCTGCAGCCGCTCGTCGCGCGCCGTGCCGCCGTTGCCGGGGGCGACGAACACCTGGTTGACGCGTTCGCTCTGGGCGAGCTTCCAGGCCAGCGCGTGTTCCCGGCCGCCGTTGCCAATGACTAGGACTCGCATCGGGTCAGCCCAATTCCGCGTTGTGATAGACGGCCTGGGTATCGTCGAGGTCCTCGATGACGTCCAGCAGTTTCTGCATGCGTTCGGCGTCCTCGCCGGTCAGCTCGATGGTGTTCTCCGCCCGCATCGTCACCTCGGCCAGCTCGGGCACGAGGCCGGCGGCTTCCAGCGCGGCCTTGACGGCCTCGTAGTCGGCGGGCGCCGTGAGCACCTCGATGGCGCCATCGTCGCCGGTGACGACATCCTCGGCACCGGCTTCCAGCGCCACTTCCATGACCTTGTCTTCGGACGTGCCCGGCGCGAACAGCAGCTGGCCGCAATGCTTGAACTGGAAGGCGACCGAGCCGTCCGTGCCCATGTTGCCGCCGTACTTGCTGAAGGCGTGGCGCACCTCGGCCACGGTGCGGACGCGGTTGTCCGTCATCGTGTCGATCATGATGGCCGCGCCGCCGATGCCGTAGCCTTCGTAGCGGATCTCCTCGTACGTGAGGCCATCGATGTTGCCGCTGGCCTTGTCGATGTTGTACTTGATGCGGTCGGCCGGCATGTTGGCCGCCTTGGCCTGGGCCACCGCCAGCCGCAGGCGCGGGTTTTCCTTGATGTCCGGGCTGCCCTGGCGCGCCGCCACCGTGATCTCACGGATGATGCGCGTCCAGATCTTGCCGCGCTTCTCGTCCTGGCGGCCTTTGCGGTGTTGGATGTTGGCCCATTTGGAATGTCCGGCCATAGGTTCGGCTCCCGGCGGCCGGCAGTGCGGCGGCCTCATTTATCGTTGTCAGAACCGAGATTTTAGAGGAGCGCCTCAGGCACCATGACTACCGACCCCATCCTGCTGGCCCGAAGCGCCGAGATCGAGTGCCTCCTGCTGCCGGCGCTGGCCAACCGCCACGGCCTGATCAC
>SEEY01000778.1 GCA_004211235.1 Rubrivivax sp. | reverse complement strand
CCGCGACGCGTGGGCCGACGGCGCGGCCCATGCGGGTGGAACCGGTGGCCGAAACGAGTGCCACGCGGCTGTCGTCGACCATCGCTTCGCCCACGTCGGCGCGGCCGATGATCAGTTCGGACAGGCCGTCAGGCGCCACATGGCCTGCGGCGCGATAGGCCTTCACGGCACGCTCGAACAGCGCCTGCGTGGCCAGCGCCGTCAGCGGCGTCTTCTCGCTGGGCTTCCACACACAGGCATCGCCCGCGACCAGCGCCAGCGACGCATTCCAGGCCCACACGGCGACCGGAAAGTTGAACGCCGAGATGATGCCGACGACGCCCAGCGGCAGCCACTGTTCCATCATGCGGTGGCCCGGGCGCTCGCTGGCAATGGTCAGGCCGTGCAGTTGACGGCTCAGGCCAACCGCGAACTCGCAGATGTCGATCATTTCCTGGACTTCGCCCAGGCCTTCGCTCGTCACCTTGCCGGCTTCGATGGAGACGAGCTGGGCCAGTTGGGATTTGTGCGTACGCAGCTCTTCGCCGAACAGGCGCACCAGCTCGCCGCGCTTCGGGCCAGGCACGACGCGCCAGGCCTTGAAGGCCTCGTGCGCGCGGCCGACTGCGGCCTGCATGTCGGCGGCGCTGGCCGTCGGCAGTTGCGCCAGCACGCTGCCGTCGATGGGCGAGCGCACGGTCAGGTCACCCGCAGGCGGGAGGTGCACGCCGAGCGCGTCGAGAACGGAGAGGGTCTGTTGCTTCATGGTCGGCATTCTGATCAGGAGATGGATTCCACCTGGCGCGACTGCTGGTACGCGGAGCCGAAGCGGTTGGCCAGGAAGTCCGGCAGCGCGACCTGCTCCTGACGCACGAAGCCGCGCTGCGGCAGCCGGCCTTCGCGGAACAGGTCGACCGCGGCGCAGATGCCGGCGGCCGTCGTGATCTGGATGGCGCTGAGCGGCTGGGCGCCGTCCCGCGTGGCGAAGATCTTGCGCGCGAACACCTCCTGCAGCAGCACGCCGTTCTTCATGCCCGACACGGTGACGAAGACCAGCACCACGTCCTGCATCGTGGCCGGCATGCTCTTGCGCATGATGTCCTTCAGGTTGGCCTGGTCGCTCTTCAGGCCCAGGTCGCCGAGCAGGAACTGCATCAGGTCGCGGTGGCCGGGGTAGCGCACGGTCTTGTAGTCGAGGCTGCGCACCTTGCCGGCCCAGGTCTCGCACAGCGTGCCCAGCCCGCCGGAGGTGTTGAAGGCCTCGTATTCGGTGCCGTCCAGGCTGAAATGCTCCAGGCCCTCCAGCGGCAGCGCGGCGATGGTCTCGCCCTCGTGGATGGCCTCGCAGGGGTGGCAGTACTCGTTGATGAGGCCGTCCACCGACCAGGTCAGGTTGTACTTCAGCGCATTGGTCGGGAAGGCCGGCAGCGCGCCGACGCGCATCTGCACGTCGCGCACGGTGTCGAAGCCGCTGGCCAGGTGGTGGGCGACGATGCCGATGAAGCCCGGTGCCAGGCCGCACTGCGGCATGAAGGCGGTGCGCGCGCCTGCGGCCATCTTCTTGATGGCCTGGGTGGCGGCCACGTCCTCGGTCAGGTCGAAGTAATGGCAGCCGCACTCCAGCGCCAGCTCGGCGGCGGTGATGGCCAGGTGGTAGGGCAGCGCATTGACGACCGCGTCCTTGCCACGCAGCTGTGCGGCGAGCGCGACGCGGTTGTCGCTGTCGACTTCTGCCGTGGCGATGCCCTCGGCGGCCAGCACTTTCAGATAGCCGGGGTGCTTGTCGAGCACGGTGACCTCGTAGTCGCCGGTGGCGTGCAGCAGGCGGGCGATGGTCTGGCCGATGTGGCCGGCGCCGAGCAGGGCGATCTTCATGGGAGGCTCCAGGCAGGTTCTTGTGTGGAACGAACTCTAGGCAGGGGCGCCGACGAAAGAAAGTGCTGCTTCGACGAAAGCGGTTGATGTTTCGCCGTTTCGTCGCGATGATTCGCCGAAATGGCCGAAGCCCCCACAAACGCGCCTGACGATCTCGACCGCCGGCTGATCCTGCTGCTGCAGGCCAACGC
>SEEY01000108.1 GCA_004211235.1 Rubrivivax sp. | reverse complement strand
GTGCCAGTTCGCCGCCGATGTAGAACATGCTCATCAGCACCGCCGAGAAGACGATGCCGACCGGGTGCAGCCGGCCGACGAAGGCGACGATGATCGCCGCGAAGCCGTAGCCCGCCGGCACATAGGGCGTGAGCTGCCCGAGCGGTCCGGCCACCTCCAGCGCGCCCGCCAGGCCGGCCATGCCGCCCGAGAGCAGCAGCGCCGTCCACAGCGCGCTGCGTGACGAGAAGCCCGCGTAGCGCGCGGCCGCCGGGGCGATGCCGCCGACCGTCAGCGCATAGCCGCGGTAGGTGCGGAACTGGAACAGCGCGAAGGCCACCACGGCCACGAGGGCGATGACGACGCCGGCATTCATGCGCAGCCCCTGCACCAGCCGCGGCAGGCGCGTCGACGCCTCGAACAGCACGGTCTGCGGGAAGTTGTAGCCGTTCGGATCTTTCCACGGACCGTAGACGAGATAGTTCAGCAGCAGCGTGGCGACGTAGACCAGCATCAGGCTGACGAGGATCTCGTTGGTGTTGAAGCGGTCGCGCAGCAGCGCCACGAGGCCTGCCCACAGCATGCCGCCGATGACGCCCCCGAGCAGCACCGGCACGACGAACCATGCCGATGTGCCAGGCCCGGCCTGCATGGCCACCCAGCCGGCGCCCAGTGCGCCGAGCACGAACTGGCCCTCGGCGCCGATGTTCCAGATGTTGGCGCGAAAGCACACCGCCAGGCCCAGCGCGATCAGCGCCAGCGGCACGGCCTTGACGCTCAGCTCCGACAGCGCCCGGCCGTTCTTCAGCGGCTCGACGAAGAACAGGTACAGCGCCTGCGCCGGGTCCTTGCCCAGGGCCGTGAACAGCACGATGCCGATCAGCACCGTGATGGCCAGCGCCAGCAGCGGCGCGGCCACGGACAGGGCCAGCGAGGTCTGCGCGCGCGGCTCAAGCTTGAACATCGGTGATCTCTTCTGCGCTGGGCCACAGCCCCGACATCCATTCGCCGATCTGCTCACGCGTGGCCGCCGCAATGGGCACCGACGGCGACAGCCGGCCATCGGCGATGACGTGCAGCCGGTCGCTGATCTCGAACAATTCGTCCAGTTCCTCGCTGAACACCAGCAGCGCGCAGCCCTGGTTGCGCAGCCGCAACAGCTCGCCGCGGATCTGTGCGGCGGCGCCCACGTCCACGCCCCAGGTCGGCTGCGCAATGATCAGCAGCTTGGGGTCGGCGTCGATCTCGCGGCCGACGATGAACTTCTGCAGGTTGCCGCCCGACAGCGTGCGCGCCACCGCGTCGGGGCCCGACGCCTTGACGCGAAACCCCTCGATGAGGCGTGCCGCCAGGCGGCGCGCCTCGCTGGTGCGTATCCAGCCACTGGGGCTCACCGCTTCGGTGCGGGTCAGCAGCGTGTTCATCGCCAGCGACAGTGTCGGCACCGCGCCGCGGCCCAGCCGCTCCTCGGGCACGAAATGCAGGCCCGCGGCACGGCGCCTGCCCGGTGGGGCCTGGGCGATGTCCTGCTCGAAGAGCCTGATGCTGCCGGCCTCGGCGCGCGGGTCCTCGCCGGACAGCGCCGCGAGCAGTTCCTGCTGGCCGTTGCCCGACACGCCGGCCACGCCGACGATCTCGCCGGCGCAGACGGCGAACCCGATGTTCCTCAGCGTGACGCCGAAGGGGTCGGACTGCGGCAGCGACAGGTCGCCCACCCGCAGCACCGAGGCACCGGCGCGGCCCTCGCGCGCGGTGAGCGTCGGCGCGTCGGCGCCGATCATCAGTCGCGACAGGCTGGCGTTGCTCTCTTCGCGCGGGTCCACCTCGCCGACCACGCGGCCGCCGCGCAGCACGGTGCAGTGGTCGCACAGCGCGCGGATCTCATTGAGCTTGTGGCTGATGTAGAGGATGGAGCAGCCCTCGTTGCTGAGCTGGCGCAGCGTGACGAAGAGGCTCTCGACGGCCTGCGGTGTCAGCACCGACGTGGGCTCATCCAGGATCAGCAGCTGTGGCTTGGTGAGCAGCGCCCGCACGATCTCGACGCGCTGGCGCTCGCCGACGCTGAGCGTGTGCACCGGCCGGTCCGGGTCCACCGGCAGGCCGTATTCGGCGGACACGGCGCGCGTCTGCTCGGCCACTTCGGCGAGCGAGCGGGACTTGTCCAGCCCCAGCCAGATGTTCTCGGCGGCGGTCAGCGTGTCGAACAGCGAGAAGTGCTGGTAGACCATGCTGATGCCCAGCTCGCGCGCCTGCGCCGGGCTGGCCACGTCGACCTCGCGGCCGTTCCAGGCCATCTGCCCGGCATCCGGCCGCGTGGCGCCGTAGATGATCTTCATCAGCGTCGACTTGCCCGCGCCGTTCTCGCCCAGCACGGCATGCACCTGCCCCGGCGCCACCTTGAGGTGGATGCCATCGTTGGCGCGAACGCCGGGGTACTGCTTGGTGATGCCGATCAGTTCAAGTCTGCTCATGCGTGGCGTGGTGTGTCTCTCGGGCCGAGCGCCGGGCCGCTCCCAAGCCGGCCCGCAGGGGCGATGTCCTTGCGGCTCGATGCCGCAAGCATCGCCGTCCCCGCGGGGGACCGACTGGGCTCGCCCGCGTTCAGCGGGGCGAGACCGGGCGAGGGGTCAAAAGTGATATTCGGCCCTGATCATCGGGGTCTTGGCAAACGCGCCGCTACCGGCCGGACCCTTGTACGGGTTGCCAAACTTGTTGCGCCAGTACTGGTACTCGATGCCCACCTTGAACTTGCCCGGCGCGGCGCCGGCGCCCGCGCCGATGTCGTACATGACCTGGCCGTCGAAGTTGGTCTCGGGGCCCGTGGCGCCGCCGAACTCGTTCGTGCCCTTGCTGGCGATGTAGTTCGCGAAGCCCTCGAAGGCCAGGGGCAACTTGCCCAGCGGGATGCTCCACGAGGCCGTCAGCATCATGTGGGTCTTGTAGGTGTAGCGCGGCGTCGCAGTGCTGCTGAACTTGTTGTAAGGCGCGTTGCTCTCGCGCAGGGCCAGCAGGCTGATGTTGAGGAAGCCGGGCACGTCCATCATCAGCGTGGGACCGAGCACCAGCATCTGCTTGCGCGAGTTGTAGCCGGCATCCACCTTGACGTTGGCGTCGAAACCGCCGGTGATGCCCACGCCGCGCACCGGGCCGAAGGCCATCGGGTTGCCGCTGATCTTGGCCAGGTCCAGCGTGTGGCGATAGACGATGTAGACCTCGCTGGCGCCGCTGCCGGAGTTGGGGCTGGACGGGTCCTTCTTGTCGGACAGCAGCAGGTCGGCATTGAAGAAGTTCGTGCCGTAGCTGTAGCCGCTGGCATGCGTCAGGTTGACGATGTTCTTCTTGATGTCGTTCACGCCGAAGGGCTCGGCGAACTTGTTGCCGGTTCGGTAGCCGATGGACGTGTCGCTCCAGTCGGCGGCCTGGGCCGTGGTGGCGGCCAGGGCGGCGACGGTGGTGCAGAGCAGGCGCGTGGTCGTTCTCAAGATGAAGCTCCTAGTGGTGGATGGGTGGGGCGTGAAATGAGGCGCGGCTTGCCATCCCCGGATGGGGGAGGCTTCGCAAGTCGTGTGCCAAGTGGCGGGCGGCGGTGTGGCGCGTACGGCGCGTCATCCGGCACTCCGCCTGGCGCGGTACAGCATGTCCAGCGTGATGTGCCGCACCTCCAGCTTGCTCTGCTGGATGTGGGCACGCAGCAGGCGCTGGGCTTCATCGGCGCGGCGGCGTGTCAGGGCGCGCAGGATGCGGGCGTGCTCGTCGTAGGTGGCATCGACGCGGGCCGGCTTGGTGAAGTCCAGCCGCCGGATGATGCGGATGCGCTCGGTGATCTCGCGGTGCACGCGCGCCATCTCGCGGTTGCCGCTGCCCTGCACGAGCAGGGCGTGGAAGCGCTCGTCGAGCGCGCCGACTTCGGCCGCGTCGCCGAGGCGGTCGGCCGCAGGCACCAGCCAGATGTCGGCCAGCTGGCCCAGCTCGGGCCGTTGCTCGCTCTCTGCGAGGTGGCGGGCCGCCTCGCACTCGATCAGCGTGCGCAGGTCATAGAGCTCGTCCATCACGTCGAAGTCCAGCGGCGCCACCTGCCAGCCCAGGCGCGGCAGCAGCTTCAGGAAGCCCTCGCGCTCCAGCCGCTGCAGCGCGGCGCGCAGCGGCGTGCGGCTGACGGCGACGCGCTGTGCGAGTTCGGTTTCCGATACGCGGTCGCCGGGCATCAGCGCGAACTCGAAGATGAGCTGCTTGAGCTGGGCATGGGCCTGGTCGGCCAAGCTCGGCGCTTCGATGGCGGCTTCGGGAGCGCTCACGCGCTGCCTTCCGCCAGGGCCTGGATCACCGCGATGGACGGGGCCGACCAGCCGACGATGGCGCCCTGCGCCGTCAGCATGGCCAGCGCGGCCGCCTTGAACTCGGGAAAGTAGCTCTCGGTGCCGTCTTCGACGATCAGGCACTCGTAGCCGCGGTCGTTGGCCTCGCGCATGGACGTCTGCACGCAGACCTCGGTGGTCACGCCCATGAAGAGCAGATGCGTGATGCCGCGCTCGCGCAGCAGCGCATCCGCCGGCGTGCCGTAGAACATGCCCTTGCCGGGCTTGTCGATGACCAGCTCGCCCGGCAGTGGCGCCAGCGCGGGCACGATCTCCGCGCCGGGCTCGCCGGCGATCAGCACGCGGCCCATGGGCCCGACGTCGCCGATGCGAAGGGAGGGTTGGCCGCGCATCCGTTTGGCCGGCGGGCAGTCGCCGAGGTCGGGCCGGTGCGCCTCACGCGTGTGCAGCACGGTGCCGCCGATGGCACGCCAGGCGTCCAGCATGCGGCGCACGGTGGGCACGATGGCCTGCAGCAGCGTCACGTCGTTGCCCAGGCTGGCACCGAAGCCACCGGCCTCGATGAAGTCGCGCTGCATGTCGATGACGACCAGCGCCGTGTGCGCCGGGTTGAAGACGTAGGGGAAGGGCGTGGCCGTGTCGAGGGTGAGCTGCGCGTTCATTTCAAGCCTCCATCCTGTGTTCCCCGCGCATCGAATTTGCGGGTCGAGCGCCGGGCCGCTCCCAAGCCGGCCCGCGCTGGCGATGTGCGTGCGGCTCGATGCCGCGAGCATCGCCGTCCCCTCGGGGGACCGACCAGACTCGCTCGCGTTCAGCGATGCGCGGTTGGGCGAGGGGTATCGGCACGTCAGTGCCCCTTGCCGCCCATGAAGGCGCCGAGCGACTGGCGCGTCGCTTCGGACGCCGCCACGTCATGCACGATGCGGCCTTCGCTCATGACGACGATGCGGTCGGCCAGTGCCAGCAGTTCGTCCAGGTCCTCGCTGACCAGCAGCACCGCGGCACCGCGGTTGCGTGCGGCCATCAGGCGGCCGTGGATCTCGGCCACCGCCGCGAAGTCCAGGCCGAAGACCGGGTTGCTGACCAGCAGCAGCTCGGCATCGCCGGCCAGCTCGCGGGCCAGCACGGCGCGCTGCACGTTGCCGCCCGACAGCGTGCGGATGGCCGCCCGCTCGCCCTGGGTCTTGACGCCGTATTCGGTGATCCAGGATCGCGCCCGCTCGCGCAGCGCACCCCAGCGCACCATGCCGCCGCGCGACCAGGGCACTTCGTCGAAGCTGCGCAGCGCCATGTTCTGCGCCACGCTCAAGGAGCCGACGCAGGCATTGCCCAGCGGCTCCTCGGGCAGGCTGCGCACCTTGCGGGCGCGGTTCTCGCCACGCTTGGCGAGGAAGGTCTCGCCGTCCACCGTCACGCGGCCGGCGACGCGGGCGCGCTGGCCGACGAGGGCCTGCATCAACTCGCGCTGGCCGTTGCCGCTGACGCCGGCGATGCCGACGATCTCGCCGCGCTTGACGCTCAGCGAGAGGGCGCGCACGGCGGGTTCGCCGCGGTCGCCCATCACCTCCAGGCCCTCGATGGCCATCTTGACCTCGCCCGGCGCCCGTGCGTCCCGCACCCACTTCGGCCGCGTGACGCTGCTCGCTACTGCGTCGCTGTCACCGACCATCGCGGCGGCGAGGCTGTCGGGCGTGCAGTCGGCCACCGCGCCGGTGAAGACGAGGGCGCCCTTGCGCAGCACGCTGACGTCGTCGGCATAGGCCATCACCTCGCGGAACTTGTGCGTGATCATCAGCACCGAGCAGTTCATCGCATGGGCCTGGTCGCGCAATGCGTCCAGCACCTCGTCGGCCTCCTGGGGTGTCAGCACCGAGGTGGGCTCGTCCAGGATCAGCAGGCGCGGTTTGAGGAACAGCTGCTTGAGGATCTCCAGCTTCTGCTTCTCGCCGGCCGACAGCTCGCCGGGCTGGGCGTCCAGCGGCAGCTTGAAGGGCGCGGTGGCCATGAAGGCGGCCCGCGCCGAGCTCGCCGCCTTCCAGTCCACGACCATGGGCAGCTTGCCGCGGGCCAGCAGCAGGTTCTCGGCGACGCTCATGCCGGGCACGACGGTGAAGTGCTGGTAGACCATGCCCAGGCCGAGGTCGCGGGCGGCGACGGGCGAGCTGATGTCGTGCTCGCGGCCGTCGATCATGACGGCGCCGTCGTCCGGCCGGTGGTAGCCGACGATGGCCTTCACGAGCGTGCTCTTGCCCGCGCCGTTCTCGCCGAGCAGCGCATGGACGGTGCCGGGCCGCACGGTGAGGGACACGGCGTCCATCGCCGTGAAGCTGCCGAAGCGCTTGGTGAGGCGGTAGGTTTCGAGGTGGAGGGCGTGCATGTCGGAGCTCCGTTCAGCGTGGCGCGGGGGCCGGGGACGGATGAGTCAAGAGAACACGGCCACAGAGGCACAGAGGCACAGAGGAAGCGCCATGACCCGCGCTCTGTGTCTCTGTGCCTCTGTGGCCTTGCTTTGTGTTCATGTCAAAGCGTGCCCAGCAGGTCGAGCACGGCCTTGGAGTCCGCCACGGCGCCGAACACGCCGCCCTGCATCTGGATCATCTTCAGCGCCGCGGCATGGTTGCCGGGGTCGGTGGCGGCCGTGCAGTCGGACAGCAGCACGCACTCGTAGCCGCGGTCGTTGGCCTCGCGCATCGTCGTGTGCACGCACACGTCGGTGGTGATGCCGGTGAGGATGAGGTTGCGGATGCCGCGCGTGCGCAGGATCAGGTCCAGGTCGGTCGCGCAGAAGCTGCCCTTGCCCGGCTTGTCGATGATGGCCTCGCCGTCGACCGGGTAGAGCTCCGGGATGATGTCCCAGCCCGGTTCGCCGCGCACGAGGATGCGGCCGCAGGGGCCGGCGTCGCCGATGCCGCGGCCGTTCTCGCCGATGCGCTGCGAGCGCCAGCGCTTGTTGGCGGGCAGGTCGGCGAGGTCCGGCCGGTGCCCCTCGCGGGTGTGGATGACGTGCATGCCGGCGCGGCGCGCAGCGGCCAGCAGCACCTGCAGCGGCGCGATGGGCGCGCGAGTCAGCGACAGGTCGTAACCCATCTTGTCGACATAGCCACCGATGCCGCAGAAGTCGGTCTGCATGTCGATGATGACCAGCGCCGTGTTCGTCGGGCTGATGTCGCCGTCGAAGGGCCAGGCATAGGGTTCGGAGCGAAGGGTCGGCATGGTGCGGCTAGTCCTTCTCGAACGGGTTCGCTTCGGCGCCGCGGTAGGCGCGCTCGGGCGGCGCAAAGCCGCAGGGCGTGCCATCGGTCACCTGCACCGTCCACGGCAGACGGTAGCGGCCGGCCACCATGTCCTGCATGAAGGTGTAGGGGCAGTCCTGGGCGCCACCCTTGACCGCGACATAGCCGCGGTGCCAGAGCTGGTAGGGGTTGTTCTCGACGCCCCACAGCGCGCGCGCCTCGCGGACGAGGTCGGGGCGCAGCTCGGCGGTGATGATCTCGTCGGGCCGCGCGCCGCCGACCAGCATGACGCTGCCGTCGAAGCTGCAGAACATGCCTTCGCCCATGCTGTCGAAGCTGCCGTCGCTGCCGCACAGGCAGACGCTGGCGGTGTAGGCGAGGTTGTGGAAGGCGTTGGCCTGGTTGGTGATCTTCCAGGCGTGCCGGATCGGCGCTGTGTAGCCCGCCGTGCGCAGGATGATCTCGGCGCCCTTGTACGCGGCCTCGCGCGCCATCTCCGGGAACATGCCGTCGTGACAGATGATGAGCGCGATCCTGCTGCCGTTGGGGCCCGTGCACACGGGCACACCCATGTTGCCCGGCTCCCAGCCCTCCACCGGCACCCAGGGGTGGAGCTTGCGGTAGTAGAGCTGGATGGCGCCCTGGTCGTCGATGATGAGCCCGGTGTTGTACGGGTTGCCGCGGGGGTTGGCCTCCATGATGGAGAAGCAGCCCCAGATGCGGTGCTCGATGCAGGCGGCCTTGAAGGACGCGACCTCGGGCCCGTCGAGCGTGACCATCAGCTCCGGCGCCGTGCTCATGCTCAGGCCCTGTAGCGCGTACTCGGGGAACACGACGAGGTCCATCGTGCCCAGATTGCGCCGCGCCTTGCCGACCATCCAGCAGATGCGCTCGGCCTGTGCCTTGAGCTGCGCCGGCGTCTCCACGACGGGCAGCTGCAGCTGCACCAGGCCGATGACGACGCCGTTCGGCGACTTGTTCAAGCCCCCCAGCCCGCTCATCGCGACACCCCCAGTTCGGCCGGCGCGCCTCTGAGCGACTGGCTGGGCGAGCAGGTGGCCACGAGGATGATGAGCGTCAGCACATAGGGCATGGCGTTGAACAGGTAGTAGCCGCCGCTGACGCCGACGCTCTGCAGGGCCGGGCCGACGGCACCCGCGCCGCCGAACAGCAGCGCCGCGCCCAGGCAGCGCCAGGGGTGCCAGCGCGCGAAGATGACGAGCGCCACGGCAATCAGGCCCTGGCCGCTGGACAGGCCCTCGTTCCAGCTGCCCGGGTAGTAGAGCGACAGCGATGCGCCTCCCAGCCCGGCGATGGCGCCGCCCACCGTGGTGGCGGCGATGCGCACGCCGTTGACCGAATAGCCCAGCGCTCGCGCCGCGTCGCTGCTGTCGCCGGCCATGCGCACCACCAGGCCCCAGCGCGTGTTCTTGAATCCCCAGGTCAGCAGCGCGGCGAGCGCCACGCCGATGGGGAAGAGGGCGTTGACCGACAGGGCCGTCTGCACCGCCGAGGAGTCGCTCCAGGCGCCCAGCGGCAGCGACGGGATCTGCGGCGCCTGCGGCTGGATCAGCGGCTTGCCGAGGTAGAAGGCCAGGCCCGCGCCGAGCAACATCAGCGCGATGCCGGTGGCGATGTCGGACACGCGAGGCAGCGAGCACAGCAGGCCGTGCAGCAGCGCCAGCAGCGCGCCGCAGCCCATGGCGGCCCCGACGCCCAGCCAGGGCGAGCCGGTCAGGTATGCGCCGCCGAAGCCGGCCATCGCGCTGAAGACGAGCACGCCTTCCAGGCCGAGGTTGATGCGGCCGCTCTTCTCGGTGAGGCACTCGCCGAGGCTGACGAAGAGGAACGGCGTGCCGACGCGCAATGCACCGCCGACGATGGCGAGCAGCAGGTCGGCTACGTTGCTTGATTCAAGGCTCATGC
>SEEY01000777.1 GCA_004211235.1 Rubrivivax sp. | reverse complement strand
CGCCCAGGAAGCTGGCGTAGCCCTCGGGCAGCGCGCGGATGAAGTCGTCGGCGAAGGCGGCTTTCGCCGCGGCGACGACCTCGTCGTCGCTCGCGCCGGGCCGGCCGTAGCGGATGTTCTCCATCGCGGTGGTGGAGAAGATCACGCTGTCCTGTGGCACCAGGCCGATGTTGGCGCGCAGGTCGGCCAGGCTGAGCTGCTGCGTGGGCACGCCATTGAGACGGATGACGCCGGACTGCGGGTCGTAGAAGCGCAGCAGCAGCTGGAACATCGTCGTCTTGCCGGCGCCGCTGGGGCCCACCAGCGCGACCGTCTCGCCGGGTTGGATGGTCAGCTGGATGCCGTCGAGCGCGGCCGTCAGCGGGCGCGAGGGGTAGTGGAAGAGCAGGTTGTCGAACTCGACGCGGCTGCCGCTGCGCTGACCTGCGGACGCACCCGGGCCGCCGGTGGGGGCCGGCAGCGGCAGCGGTGCCGGCGGGTCGGCCACTGGGGAGCTTGCATCCAGCAGTTCCACCAGCCGCTCGGTGGCGCCGGCGGCGCGCAGCACGTCGCCCCAGACCTCGGCCAGCACGGCCACGCTGCTGACGAGCAGCGTCACGTAGATCACCGTCTGCCCCAGATGCCCCGCCGAGATCTTGCCGGCGATGACCGCCTGCGTGCCCTGGTACAGCCCCCACAGCATCGCGCCGAAGACCGCGGTGATGAGGAAGGCGACGAGGAAGGAGCGCACGCGGGTGCGGCTGATGGCCGTGTCGAAGGCGGCTTCGCTGGCGGCGCCGAAGCGCGCGGCCTCCGCCTTCTCCTGCGTGTAGCTCTGCACCACCGTGACGGCGTTCAGCACTTCGGCGGCGATGGCCGAGGTGTCGGCCACGCGGTCCTGGCTGGCGCGCGACAGCTTGCGCACGCGCCGGCCGAAATACAGCGCCGGCGCCACCACCAGCACCAGGATGCCCAGCACCTGGCCCATCACATACGGGTTGGTGACGACCAGCATGACCAGCGCGCCGATGCCCATGACGGTGTTGCGCAGGCCCATCGACAGGCTGGAGCCGACGACCGTCTGCACCACCGTCGTGTCGGTCGTGATGCGGCTCAGCACCTCGCCGGTCTGCGTCGTCTCGAAGAACTCGGGGCTCTGGCGCAGCACGTGCGTGTAGACGGCGTTGCGCAGGTCGGCCGTGACGCGTTCGCCGAGCCACGTGACCATGTAGAAGCGCGAGGCCGAGAACAGCCCGAGCGCCGCGCCCACGCCGAACATGGCCAGGAAGTGCTCCCGCAGCGCCATCAGCCGCTCGCCCGGGTTGCTGGCGCCGAAGCCGGCGTCGATGAGGCCGCGCAGCGCCAGCGGGAAGGCCAGCGTGGCCAGCGCGGCCAGCACCAGCGCCAGCAGCGCCAGGGCGATTCGGCCGCGGTAGGGGCGAAGGAAGGGCGCGAGGCCGCTCAGGGAGCGGGCCTGTTTGGAGGCGGGTCGGTCGGTGTTGGAACTCATGTCTTCAAGGATTGGGTGATCACGCTGCAGGTGCGGGCGAGCAGGGGCTCCCGCAAGTCCTGGTGGCACAGGAGCTGCAGCACCTGGCGGCGCCAGCGGGCGCCGTGGTCGTCGGGAATCTCGGGCGTGCCGGGCCAGACGCGGTCCCAGCGGAAGACGGCGCAGCCGGCGGCGCGCAGTGCGGCGTAGGCGGCGTCGGCGCGTGCGGCGTCGTCGACCCACAGCGGCATCACATAGGGTGCGCTCTGGGCCGGCAGGGCGCCGAAGAGCGGGCGCGCGCCGGGCAGCTGTTGCGCCAGGCGGTACAGCAGGTCGAAGTGGGCGCGACGGCGCGCCACGATGCGGCCTCGCGGCAGCGCGAAGAGGCGGCGTGCCAGCGCGGTAGGCGCCTGCTCGCGGCGGCTCAGGTCGCAGTCGGCCATGGCCTCGGCCTCGCCCAATGCATTCGGCTCCGGCGGCTCGGCGAGCGGTGACGGTGCACGCGGCGGGCCGTTCTTCAACCGGAAGAGGGCGGTGAGCGCGGTGTTCAGCCCGGTCAGACGGCGCTGCTCGCTGCCGCGCTCC
>SEEY01000776.1 GCA_004211235.1 Rubrivivax sp. | reverse complement strand
GGCCAGCGACCAGGCGCGCGATCTCAAGCGCGTGGAGCTGGTGTCGCCCGGCGGGCGCGTGCGCGAAGCCGAGAAGATGGCCGCTGCGTTGAAGCAGCACGGCCACGCCAGCCGCGCCGTCGGCACCTGCGCCAGCGCCTGCACGCTGGTCTTCCTGGCGGGCAAGCCGCGCCAGCTCACGCCCGGCGCGCGTCTGGGCTTTCATCGCGCGTCGACCGGCACCTACAACCCGGTCTTCGAGGAACTGGCCAACCAGCAGCTGGCTGTCACCTACCGGGGCCTGGGCCTGCCCGAAAGCATGATCGACACGACGCTGCGCACGCCCGCGCGCAACATGTGGTTCGTGCCGCAGGAGGAACTGGTGGCGCACGCCCTCGTCGCGCCGCTGCCGCAGACGCTGGCCATCGCGCTGCCGGCCGCCGGTGCCGGCCTGGACGACTACGACGACGCCTTGCGCATCCATCCCGTCTGGGACGCGTTGGAGCGGCGCCAGGGCGGCCTCATCGACGCCGTCTCCCGCCGCATGTGGGCGGCCCGCTCCGCCGGCGCCGCGGACGAGGACGTGCAGGGCGCTGCGCTGGCGCCACTGGCTCAACAGATGCCGACGCTGATCGGCAGCACGGATCCCATCCTGCGGCGTCGCTACGTCCAACTGGTGGCCGAGCAGGTGAGCGCGCTGGCCGCGCCCCAGCCTGGACAGACGGGAGCCAGGCCGGCCTGTCGGGATCTGCTGGAAGGACGCCTCAAGGTGCGCCAGCAACTGCCGCTGGGACTGCAGATCCGCGAGAGCCAGTGGCTCGTGGAGGCGGCCACCGGCGCGCCGCCGCGCTGGCTGCCCAAGCCGCCCAGCCCCCTGGAGCGCGAGGTGCTGGCCCGCTCGGTGGGCCCGACGGCGCTGGGCATGCTGGCCAGTCTCTGGGCCGATACGCCCGCCGGTGGCGCCGGCGGTGCCCCGGCTTGCGATTCGGTCGTCGCCATGCTGGATCGGGTGAAAGTCCAGACGCCGGCTCGACGCGACCTGGCCGACCGACTGCTGTTCCAGCCAGCGCGGTGAACCAGCCCGACGCCGAGGGCTGGCTGCCGCTGACCGTGGCGGTCACCTCCAAGGGCGGCACCGTCCACCAACGGCTACTCGTCGCGCTTCAACCCACAGGATTTCAGCTTCGAGTTGCAGAACGTGGAGGGCTTCTCGCCCCAACTGGCCGAGATGATGAAGGCGCAGGGGTGCGGCCACGCTCAACGAAACGCTGCAGCTCTACAAGGCGTTGCACCAGAAGCCTGCTGAACGTCGGCGAAAGCATCGACCTGCCGCTGAAGGACATGGACATGACGATGCAGTCCAAGGGGGAGTCGCTCGCCAAGCCGTCGCCGGCTAAGGCCGCCCCGAAGAAGAAAGGCTGAGGCGGCGCCGAAGCGCTCAGCGCTGCGGCGCTGGGCCGGCGCCTGTCTCGACGACGACGAAGCTGACCGCGTAGTCGCTCTCGTCGCTGAGGGTCACCTGGCCGCTCAGTCCGCGCTCGCTGAACCATTCGGCAAGCGTTCCGGACAGCTTGAGCACCGGCTTGCCGCTGGGCTCGTTGACGATCTGGCAGTCCGGCAAGCGCATCGGCAGGTGCAGGCCGAGGCCGATGGCCTTGCTGAACGCTTCCTTGGCCGAAAAACGCGTGGCCAGAAAGCGGATGCCGCGGGTCTCGGAGCGCGCCCGGCGCGCCAGGAAGATGCGCAACTCATCCGGCCCCAGCACCTTCTCGGCGAAGCGCTGGCCGCGTCTGGCCAGCGTCGCCTCGACGCGGCGGATGTCGCAGATGTCGGTGCCGATGCCGTAGATCATCGGGTCACGCGTAGGCCGTGGCGATGACACATTGATAGGCCTTCACCGTCTCGGTGTATCCGAGCTCGAGCGCGTCGGCGATCAGCGCATGGCCGATCGACACCTCCTGCACACCGGGCACGTGGCGCAGGAACAGGCTGAGGTTGTCGCGGTTCAGGTCGTGGCCGGCGTTGATGGCCAGACCCACCTTCAGCGCAGCCTCGGCCGTCGCAGTGAAACCAGC
>SEEY01000775.1 GCA_004211235.1 Rubrivivax sp. | reverse complement strand
CGGCAGGAGCGTCCGGCAGCGCGTGCACCGCCATGTCGACCAGCGCGCTGGCCGTGTAGCGCAGCGTCTCGTAGCCCTGGCCGAACTGGCGGGCGGCCTGCAGCTTGGCGAGCAACGCATCGGGCAGCGGCTCGTCGGTCTGCCAGTGGCGGGCGAAGGTCTTCAGCACCTGCGGCTCGGCCATCCAGTGCTCGTAGAGCTGCGATGGCAGTTCGACGAAATCGCGCAGCACCTGGGTGCCGGCCAGGCGCTCGTACTCGACGCTCGACAGCAGCCCGTGCAGGCCATGGCCGAACTCGTGGAAGAGCGTGCGCACGTCGTCGAAGCTGAGGAGCGTGGGTTCGCCGGCGGCACCACGGGCAAAGTTGTTGTTGTTGAGGATGACGGGCGTGGCACCGAGCGCGCGGCTCTGGTTGCGCAGCGCGTTCATCCACGCGCCGCTGCGCTTGGTGGGCCGCGCGAAGTTGTCCTGAAGGAACAGGCCGCGCAGACCGCCATCGGCATCGAGCACCTCGTAGGCGCGGACGTCGGCGTGGTAGCCGGCGATGTCCGGCCGCGGCTTGAACTGCAGGCCGAACAGGCGGCTGGCGCAGTCGAACATCGCGGCCACCATCCGCTCCAGCGGGAAATAAGGCTTGACCTCGGCTTCATCCAACTCGAAGCGGGCGCGCTTGGCTTGTTCGGCATAGAAGCGCCAGTCCCACGCCTCCAGCGTGTGGGTAGCGCCGGCCGCGGCCATCGCGCCCCGCACCGCCTCGCGCTCGCGCGCCTGTGCGGCCAGCGCCGGATGCCACACGCTCTCCAGCAGGCCCATGACAGCGTCCTGCCGGCGGGCCATCGTGTCCTCCAGCGCGAAATCGGCGTAGCAGGCGTGGCCGTGAAGGCGAGCCTGCTCGGCGCGGAGCGCGAGGATCTCGCGGCAGATGGCGCGGTTGTCGGTGGCGCCTGTGTCGTCGCCGCGGCCCACCCACGCGCGCCAGGCCTGCTCGCGCAGGTCGCGCCGCGTGCTGAAGCTGAGGAACGGCACGATCAGCGAGCGCGACAGCGTGATGACATGGATGCCCTCAGCCAGGCCGCGTTCCACCCCGGCTTGCCGGGCCGCGGCGCGCAGGAAGCCGGGCAGCCCGGCGAGTTCGGCCTCGGTCGACAGCAGCAGCCGGTAGCCGCTCTCGGCCTCCAGCACGTTCTGCGCGAAGCGCGTGTTCAGCTCGGCGAGCCTCTCCATCACGGCGGCGTAGCGGGCCTTGGCCTCGGGCGCCAGGCGCGCGCCGGCACGCAGGAAGTCCAGATGCACGCGGTCCAGCAGGCGGCGCTGCTCGGCGTCGAGCCCCAGTCGCTCCCGCTGTTCATGCAGTGCGTCCACACGGGCGAACAGGCCGGCATGCATGTAGACCGCGCTGTTGTGCGCGGCCAGCGGCGCGGCGAGCGTGCGCTGCACGGCCTGCAGGTCGGGCGAGGTGGCCGAGGCGGCGAGCGTGTAGAACAGATGCTCCAGCCTCGCGAGGCGCCTGCCGCTGGCGTCGAAGGCGGCAAGCGTGTTGTCGAAGTTCGCCGGCTCGGGCTGCGCGGCGATGGCGTCGATCTCCGCGCGGTGCTCGGCGAGTGCGGCCTCGAAGGCCGGTGGGAAGTGCGCCGGCTGGATGTCGGCGAAGGGCGGCAGGCCGTGTGGGCCGGCCCAGTCCTGCAGCAGCGGGGTGGTGCTCATGCAAGGGGCTCCTGAAAGACAACGAGGGCCGCATCCTGCCGGAAGCGGCCCCCGGGTGGGGTCAAGTGGGCGACGCGCCCTGTTGCCTGCCGCCCTTACTTGGCGGCGCGGCCGGCCTGCACGGCCTTCAGGTCGTTCTCGTCGTAGGGCTTGTTCTGGCACTCGGCCTTGTACTTGTCCTTGGCGTCGAGCAGCGCTTCGCGACGATCGTCCAGCGCCTTGAAGCGGGCGTCGAGGGCGTCGACCTGCTCGCCGAAGGTCTTGCGCTTTGCGAGGAAGTCCTTGGCGGCGGTGTTGCGCGCCTCGACCGACGTGCCGAACGCATCGGCGCGGGCCTTGTAGGCCTCGC
>SEEY01000774.1 GCA_004211235.1 Rubrivivax sp. | reverse complement strand
TACCACTGCCAGTAGACGTCGTCACCCGTCCGCACGGCCAGCCAGGCGGCCGCAGCCAGGCTTTCCGCCTGCACCCAGAAGTACTTGTCGGCGTCGCAGACCTCCATGTCGGGCGCCGGGCCGCTCCCAAGGCCGACATGTCCCCCTCGGGGGGACGACTGCGTACTCGCAGACGGGGGGCTCCACGAATCACTGGGGGCGAAGCCATAGACCAGGCCGCCGTGGGTGGCGTCCCAGCCATGCCGCATGGCCGTGTCGAAGAAGTGCCGGGCCGTGTGCACCAGCCAGTCTGGCGCCGAAGCACCGAGGCGGCGCTCCAGCATCAGCAGCAGCTTGGCCCACTCGGTCAGGTGGCCGGTCTGGAAGCCCCAGGGCCGGAAGATGTTGGTCTTGTCGTCGCGGTTGTAGTCCCAGTCGGGCGTCCAGTCGCTCCTGTAGTGCTCCCACACCAGTCCATCGGCCAGCGCCGCCTGGCGCTGAGCGATGGAGGTGGCGAGTGTCAACGCACGGTCGAGGTAGCGGGCATCGCCAGTCGCCGCGTGGGCGGCCAGCATGGCCTCGCAGGCGTGCATGTTGGCGTTCTGGCCGCGGTAGGAACCGACCTGCCAGTCCGCCGTTGCCTCGTCCGCGTAGAGGCCATGGGTCGGCTCCCAGAAGCGGTGCTCCATCAGCTCAAAGGCGGCTGCAATGCCCTCGCGAGCACCAGGCACACCGGCTTCGGCGGCATGCGAATTGGCCAGCAGGACGAAAGCCAGGCCGTAGCAGTGGTTGGTGCCGTCGGTGACACGGGCCTGGCCGTCATTCCAATCCAGCACCCAGGCGTAGCCGCCCTGCGGCTGCGCATGAGCTTCGTTGACGAAGCGCAGCGCATGGGCCACGTCGTCGGCCGAGCCTCCGAACCAGCGCCAGGCCAGCGCGTGGTTGAAGACGAAGCGCGTGCTGCTGACCAGGTGGCGGGTGCGGCGGTCGTAGATGGTGCCGTCGTCCTTGAAGAACTGGAAGCAGCCGCCGTTCGGATCCTTCACGCGCGGCGCGTAGAAGGCCAGCGTGTGGCGCATGTGGGCCAGCAGCGCGGCGGGTTGGCGCATGTCGGGAATCGTCATTTCAGCACCTCCTCTTTCAGGAAACCGGTGAGTTCATCGGCCATCTGCGCATGCACGTCGATGCGCGGATGTGCCCAGGCGAAGGCCTTGAAGCGATAGGACCAGACCTTGCGGTCGCCCTCGGCGTGCAGCGTCTGCACGGCCTGCTGCACGGCGCGCGGGATGGCGGGCTGCTCCTGCGGCGCCGACATGCCGCCCATCAGCAGCACGATGCCGGCCTTGGGATAGCGGCCACGCAGCTGGCGCACGAAGGCGAGGTAGCGGGGGCCGAAGTCGGCGGCGATTGCCAGGCCCTTGGACGCCGGGAAGCCGTGGTCGTTCTGGCCGAGGTTGAGGAAGACAAGGTCGGGCGCGCGCCCATCCGGCGGCGCGACCGGCGCATCCAGCCGCGGCGCGTAGCGGTTCCAGACCTCGGGCATCAGCAGTTGGTCCCACGTGGCCGTGATGCCGATGCCGCTGATGGCGATGCCGACGTAGTCAGCGCCCAGCCGGGAAGCGGTCAAGGCGCCATAGGCCCGTGTGCCGTCGTGCGTGTAGAGGTCGGCGTACTGGTCCTCCGCGATGTCGCCATTGCAGGCGCCCGCGGTGATGGAGTCGCCGTAGAACGCCAGCCTCAGCGGGCGTGGCGCGGGCGGGTCGAGCAGCCGCGCACCGTCGGCCAGCCGCAGGCCGAGGAAGAGGCCTTCCGCCTGCGATGCCTCCGTGCGCTTGACGACGCGCAGCTCGTGCTCGCCGGCGGGCAGGGCGAGGCGCCAGTCGGCCGGCCCCTCGCCGCGCAGCGACAGTGCGTGGCGGCGGCCGTCGACCTCGACGGTGAAGTGGTTGATGCCGCCGCGCGACGGTGCCAGGCGCAGCGTCAGCTGGTCGCCGGTGAAGCGCGCACGCAGCTCGCTGCCGCTCCAGGCGAGCAGTTTCGACGACGGCAGCGAGCTGCGTGCGCGCTTCACCGGCGACC
>SEEY01000773.1 GCA_004211235.1 Rubrivivax sp. | reverse complement strand
CGGCGCTCAGGAAGCCCGAGCGCTCCTGACCAGCGCGTCGATGCGCGACGTCGCATTCACGGCGACCAGCTCCACCTGCGGATTCGCCAAGGCGAATCCGCAGGTGGAGCTGGTCGCCGTGAATGCGACGTCGCGCATCGACGCGCTGGTCAGGAGCGCTCGGGCTTCCTGAGCGCCGGCACCGGCGGCACCGGAATGCGCGGGCCAACGTAGCCGACCACCTCACCAAAGCGGCCGCCGTCCGCGCGCGCCCAGTCCTCGGCCCACAACTGCATCTCTGCCGGCTCGCGGCCGACGAAGTTCCACCAGAGCAGCGGCGGCGCATCCCACGGTTCGCCGCCGAGCAGCAGCAGGCGTGATGCCGCCGAGCAGCGCAGCTCGATGGACGCGCAACCCGCGCCGAGGTAGAGCAGCGTGCCCGGCGCGACGGCCTCGACCGCATCGTGGCCGGCGGGGCTGACCTCGACCTCGCCTTCCAGCAACATCACGCCATGCTCGAAGCGCGGGTCCAGCGCCAGTGTCGCGCAGGCCGGGCCGGCGGCGGCGAGGTCGACGCCCAGCAGCGGCGTGAAGCTCGGCACTGGCGAACGCTGGCCGGCAGGGGCGCCAACGAGGGCGCCGACGAGCACGGTCGCATCCCAGCCCTCGCCCAGCGCTGCGCGCGGCAGGTCGGCGAAGTGCTGGAAGCTCGGCGCGCGCTCCCGCTCTGCATCCGGCAGCGCGATCCACAGCTGCGCCAGGTGGATGCGGTCCGACAGGGACTCCTCGCTGTGCGAGATGCCGCGGCCTGCCGTCATCAGGTTGACCTGGCCGGCGCGCAGCACCTGCTCGGAGCCCAGGCTGTCGCGGTGCAGGATCTCGCCCTCGATCATCCAGCTGAAGGTCGACAGGCCCGTGTGCGGATGCGGGCCGACGTTCATGCGCCGCTCGGGCGGCAGGGCGGCCGGGCCGGCGTGGTCGGCGAAGCACCAGGCGCCGATGACGCGGCGCGCCTTGCTCGGCAGCGCGCGCTGGATGGGGATGCCGCCGACGTCGCCGACGTGGCTGGTGATGCGCTCGACGTGCAGGCTCATGTCCGCTTCTCCACGAAAGCAACGAAGCCTTGCATGAACTGCTGCAGCTGCCCACGCAGCTTGTCGTCCACCAGCCTGCCGTCGGCGTCGAAGACCGAGCCGGCGCGGGACACCATCAACCGCCCGGCCATCCAGAAATCGCTGCCGAAGGTGCGCAGCACGGACAGCAGCGCATCCTGCGACTGCACCGTGCCGAAGCCGCCGGGCGTCGCGCCCATGAGGCCGGTCGGCTTGCCGCCAAACAGCTTCGCGCCCTCGCCGCTTGGGCGGGACAGCCAGTCCAGGCCGTTCTTCAGCACGCCGGGGATGGAATTGTTGTACTCCGGCGTGCCGATGAGCAGCGCATCGGCGGCGCGGATGGCCTCGCGCAGTGTCGTGACGGCGCCAGGGATGCCTTCCGCCTCGACGTCGCCGTCGTACAGCGGAATGCCGTGCAGCGTGCGCAGTTCGACGTCGACTCCCTCGGGCGCCAGTTCGATGGCCGCGCGCAACAGCGCCGTGTTGTACGAGCCGCGACGCAGCGCGCCGCTCAGGGCAATGATCTTCATGACGACGTTTCTCCACGGACGACGCGGCCATGATGCCAGCGCGTCAGCAGCAGCGCGTTGCCGACCACCGAGACGCTGGACAGCGCCATCGCCGCGCCGGCAAACACCGGGCTCAGCAGGCCGAAGGCGGCGAGCGGGATGCCGATGACGTTGTAGGCCATGGCCCAGAACAGGTTCTGGCGGATCTTGGCCACGGTGCGGCGCGACGCGTCGATGGCCGCGGCCACCAGCCGCGGGTCACCGCGCATCAGCGTGATGCCGGCGGCGGCCATCGCCACCTCGGTGCCGGTGGACATGGCGAAGCCGACGTCGGCTGCCGCCAGCGCCGGCGCGTCGTTCAGTCCGTCGCCGACCATGCCGACGCGACCGCCGGCCTTCAGCCCGGCAACGAGGCGGGCCTTGTCTTCGGGCAGCACTTCGGCATGGACTTCGTCGATGC
>SEEY01000107.1 GCA_004211235.1 Rubrivivax sp. | reverse complement strand
CTTCCATCACGTCGACCACGCGCTCGTAGTACGGGGACGGCTTCATGCGGCCGTCCTCCTCGAACTCGAGGAACGCCTTGGCGACCGACGATTGGTTGGGGATGGTGATCATGCGCATCCAGCGGCCGAGCACCCGCAGCTGGTTCACCGCGTTGAATGACTGTGAGCCGCCCGACACCTGCATCACCGCCAACGTTTTGCCTTGCGTCGGTCGCACCGATCCGATGGCCAGCGGAATCCAGTCGATCTGCGCCTTCATGATGCCGGTCATCGCGCCATGCCGTTCCGGCGACGTCCAGACCATGCCCTCCGACCAGACGGCCAGCTCGCGCAGCTCCTGCACTTTGGGATGCGTGTCCGGCGCGTCGTCGGGCAGTGGCAGGCCGCTCGGATTGAAGATGCGCACCTCGGCGCCCATCGCTTCCAGCAGCCGGGCGGCCTCGAAAGTGAGTAGCCGGCTGTACGAGCGCTCGCGCAGGGAGCCGTAGAGCATCAGCATGCGAGGCCGGTGCAGCGATGGCGTGGGTGGCCTCAGGCGCTGCTGCGTCGGTACCTGGAAAAGGTCGGCCCGCAGCGCCGGCAGGCTCGTATCCGGAAACAGCAGCTCAGACATGACGGGCCTCCCCGGACGGCTTCGTGAGGGCCGTGGCAGTCGCTGCCGACAGCAGATGATGGACACCGACCGCGAGCGCGGCGCCGGCCAGTTCGGCCAGCACGAAACCCGGAGCGCTTGCGGGCGCGATGCCCGCGAAGCTGTCGCTGAACAGACGCCCGAAGACGGCGGCCGGGTTCGCAAACGACGTCGATGACGTGAACCAGTAGGCCGCGCCGATGTAGGCCGCCACCATGGCCGCCACGCGCGACGGCGGCGCCCGCAGGATGACGAGCAGCAGGCCGAAGGTCGCCACCGCTTCGGCGATCCACTGGCCGGTGCAGCTGCGCAGCTTCGTCGAGAACTGCAGGATGCTCATGTCGAACATCGCGTGGGCCAGCCAGGCGCCGACCATGGCGCCGACGAGCTGCACCGCCACGTAAGGCAGCAGGGCAGCGCGCGGCAGATCGCCGCGCCACGCCATGGCGGCACTGACCGCCGGATTGAAGTGCGCGCCGCTGATGGGGCCGAAGACCTCGATCAGCACGTAGAGGCCACCCACCGTTGCCAACGTGTTGGCCAGCAGCGCGAGGGCGCCGTTGCCGCCGGACAGGCGCTCGGCCATGACGCCCGAGCCGATCACGACCGCCAGCAGCAGCGCGGTGCCCAGACCTTCGGCCAGCAGCTTGCGAGGCAGGCCCATGCTCAACTCCTGCAGATGTCGGCCAACGCCTGCCGCAGTTCGGCCGGGCTCATGCCCTCCAGCGGCAACTGCAGGAGCTGCAACATGCGGTAGCCGATGGCCTGGCGCGTCAGCTCGAAGGCGCGGCGCCTGCCTTCATCGCCGCCCTCGGCGTTCGACGGGTCCGGGTAGCCCCAGTGCACCTTCACCGGCTGGCCGCCCTCGCGGTTGGCGCCGAAGAACACCGGGCACTGCTCGGCGGCCGCGCTGTCGCAGACGGTGATGACGAGGGCCAGCGGCGGCGCGCCGTCCTCGCTGAACCGGTCCCAGCTCTTGCTGTAGTAGCCGCTGGTGTCCACGCCGGCGTTCTGCAGCGCCTCGACGGCAAAGGGATTGATGCGCCCACTCGGCGCGCTGCCGGCGCTGTGCGCCTGCACGTCCTTGCCGAGCTTCCTGGCCCAGTGGTTGAGCATGCCCTCGCTGAGGACACTGCGGGCGGAGTTGTGGGTGCAGAGGATGAGAACGTGGGTCGTCATGGTGGGAGCCTTGCAGTCAGCAATCACAGGAAGCCGCACGGCCCGGCACGGCGCACGCTTCGCCCTGGCAGCAGTTCTGCGTCAGGTAGCCCAGCAGCGCATTCATGCGCTCGTAGTTGGCGCGGTAGATCAGGTTGCGGCTGGCGCGCTCCTGCGTGACGAGGCCCGCGTTGACCAGTTCCTTCAGGTGGAAGGACAGCGTCGCCGGCGGCGTGCCCAGGGCCTCCTGGATGGCACCGGGCGTGAGGCCCGGCTCACCGACGACCACCAGGGCACGGAACACCTGCAGCCGCAGCGGCTGGGCCAGGGCGGCAAGACCCTTGATGACGTCAGTATCTTCCATAATTCCATTATGGTCGAATACTCAAATCACGCCAAGCCCCCGGCGCAGCTCGTACTACGGCGGCGCCGCCGGACCGACCCGGCGCCGCTGATGCCCCGGTCAGTTCGCTCCGCTGCCGGGCCTGAAGCCCAGACCGGTGGCCGCCCACCACACGCCGCCCCACAGGTGGTCCAGATACCTCGCATCGCGGTACATCTCGACGTTGTGGCCCAGCGCCGTGACGAACACGCGGCCCTTCTCGTAGCCGTGCCACCAGCTCACCGGGTGGTCGGCGCCCATGCCGTTGGCCACCTGGCCGGGCCAGATCTTCCTGGGGTCGTAACTGCGCTCGTCCACGGCCAGCACCGGGTTCACCTTCACGCCGTGCGGGTTGCTGAACTCGTACCACTCGTCCGACCAGAGCCACTTGTCCGGCAGGCCGAAGGTGGCCGGGTGCGCCGCGTCCGCCTTCGTGACGACGGCCGTCTGCAGCATCGGGTGGATGACGAAGGAGCGGCCGACGAGCTTCTCGTACCAGGGCCACAGCCCCGGCTTGCTGATGATCGCGCGGTGCACGACGACGGCATTGCCGCCCGCCTTCATGTAGCGCTCCAGACCGGCGCGCTGGGCCTCGTTGAACTCCTCGCCCGAGCTGTTCAGCAGCACGACCGCCGCATACCGGCTCAGGTCGCCTTCGAAGGCATAGGGCTGCGCGGTCCAGGTCAGCTCGAAGGCATGCAGCCTGGCCAGCTTCTCGAAGCTCTCGCGCGCCACGGGGATGTACTCGTAGTGGTACTTGGTGGGCATGGCCAGCACGAGGACGGCGAACTGCGTGTCGGCCGCCAGCGCCGGCGTGACGGCGGCGGCGGCGCCCAGCACGGCGGCGGCAGCCATCGTCCGGGTCTTGCTGCTGATCTTCATCGCGGGGCCTTGTTTGTTGAGGTTGACAGGGGTGCGGCGGTCAGCAGACCGCGCTGTCGCAGCCAGTCCTGAGCGCGCAGCGGCCAGGCCGACGCGTTGCCCAGCCCGTCGCGCATGCCGATGCCGTGGCCGCCCTGCTCGAAGACGTAGAGCTCGGCCGGCACACCGGCGCGCGTGAGGGCCTGGTAGTAGAGGATGCTGTTGTCCACCGGCACCGTCTTGTCGCCCTGTGTGTGCAGCAGCAGTGTCGGCGGCGTGGCGGCCGTCACCTGCTGCTCCAGGGACATCAGCGCCAGCAGCGCCGGGCTGGGCGATGAGCCGAGCAGCGCGCGGCGCGAACCGGCGTGGGCGGCGGGGTCGGTCATCGTGATGACGGGGTAGACCAGCACGGCGAAGTCGGGCCGGGCGCTGACGGCATCGAGCGCCGCGCCGGTGCGGCCGTCGGCGTGGTCGAACAGCGTGCTGGCGCTGGCCGCCAGGTGGCCGCCGGCCGAACTGCCCATGACGCCGATGCGCTTCGGGTCCACACCGAACTCGGCCGCCCGCGAACGGACGAGGCGCAGCGCACGCAACACGTCCTGCAGCGGCGCCGGGTGGCCCCACTCCTGCAGGCGGCTCTTCAGGATGAAGGTGGTGATGCCCAGCGTGCTCAGCCAGGCGGCGTACTGCAGACCCTCGCGGTTGGCCGAGAGATTGCTGTAGCCACCGCCGGGGCAGACGATGACGGCGGTGCCGTTGGGCCGGTCCACGGCGGGCGGCACGACGGTCAGCGTGGGCACCGACACGTTGGAGATGCTGCCGCCCGCCTCGCGCTCGGCGCCGAGATCACCGCGGGCGGCGGGCGCATCGGCCCGCACGGCGGCGGGCACGCCCTCCGGCCAGAGTGTTAGCACGGCAGGTGGGGCGGCAAGGGTCAGCATGGGCAGCAGGGCGGTGGAAAGCAACAGGCGGCGCTTCATGCCGGGCAGTGTGCCAGCGCGGCGCCGCCACGCCACAGCGCGGCCGGCAATGCTCAACGACGTGACGCGAACCTTCCGTCACGGCGCCGTCATGCACGGTCGCCCGTGCCGGCGCAAACTCCCGCCATGGCTTACACGCACACCCTCGGCGGCGAGCGCTTCCAGTTCGCCGACCTGCGCACACTGCTGGCCAAGGCGAGCCCGCGTCGTTCGGGAGACGAGCTGGCCGGCGTGGCCGCGGCGAACGCACGCGAGCGCGTCGCGGCGCAGCTGGCGCTGGCCGACCTGCCGCTGACCGCCTTTCTGAACGAAGCCATCGTTCCCTACGAGAGCGACGAAGTCACACGCCTCATCGTCGACACGCACGACGCCGCCGCCTTCGCACCGATCTCGCATCTCACCGTGGGCGGCCTGCGCGACTCGCTGCTGGCCGGCGCGGTCGAGCCGGCCGACATCGCCCCGGGCCTGATGCCCGAGATGGCCGCGGCGGTGAGCAAGTTGTGCCGGGTGCAGGACCTCATGCTGATCGCGCGCCGCTGCGAGGTCGTCACGCAGTTCCGCAGCACGCTCGGCCTGCGCGGGCGGCTGGCCACGCGGCTGCAGCCCAACCACCCGACCGACGACGAGGCGGGCATCGCTGCCAGCCTGCTCGACGGCCTGCTGATGGGCGCGGGCGACGCCGTCATCGGCATCAACCCGGCGACCGACAACCTGCCCAAGGTCATGCGCCTGGTGCAGATGCTGGACGCCGTCATCACGCGGCACGAGATCCCGACGCAGAGCTGCGTGCTGACGCATGTGACGACGACGCTGGAGGCCATGAACCGCGGCGCGCCGGTGGACCTGGTGTTCCAGTCCATCGCCGGCACCGAGGCCGCCAACCGCGGCTTCGGCATCACGCTGGCGCTGCTGGAAGAAGCGCAGCAGGCCGCGCTGGCGCTGAAGCGCGGCGGCCGGCACGTCATGTACTTCGAGACCGGCCAGGGCAGTGCGCTGTCCAGTGGCGCCCACCACGGCTGCGACCAGCAGACGCTGGAATGCCGCGCCTACGCCGTGGCGCGGCGCTTCGAGCCGCTGCTGGTGAACAGCGTCGTCGGCTTCATCGGGCCGGAGTACTTGTTCGACGGCAAGCAGATCCTGCGCGCCGGCCTGGAAGACCACTGCTGCGGCAAAGTGCTCGGCCTGCCGATGGGCGTGGACGTCTGCTTCACCAACCACGCCGAAGCGGACGTGGACGATCTGGACAGCCTCCTGAGCCTGCTGTGCGCGTCGGGCTGCAACTACATCATGGGCGTGCCGGGGTCGGACGACATCATGCTGGGCTACCAGAGCACGAGCTTCCACGACGCGCTGGCGATGCGCCGTCTGCTCGGGCTGCGGCCGGCGCCGGAGTTCGAGGCCTGGCTGCAGCGCATCGGCGTGATGGCACCGGGCGACCCGAGTCAGGCCGGCGGGCTGCAGCTGGCGGATGAAATGCCACAGCGCTTCGCCGCGCTGCTGGGCCGGCCATGAAGCCGCCCGTCGTGCACCAACCCTGGTCCACGCTGCGCGCCTACACGGCCGCGCGCATCGGCCTGGGCCGCGCCGGGGTAAGCGTGCCGACCGCCGCTCATCTCGCCTTCCAGCAGGCCCATGCCGAGGCGCGGGACGCGGTGCTTGCGCCGCTGGATGCCGAGGCGCTGCTGGTCGGGCTGCGCGCTTCGGGTGAGGCGCCGCTGCTCGCGCAGAGCCAGGCGCCAGACCGTGCCACCTATCTGCAGCGGCCCGACCTCGGCCGGCGCCTGAGCACGGCCAGCGCCGCGCGACTCGCGGCGCTGCAGGCGCCCGCGTCGGACCTGGCCTTCGTGCTGGCCGACGGCCTTTCCGCACTGGCAGTGCAGCGCCAGGCACTGCCGCTTTTCACCGCGCTGCGCGAGCGGCTTCTGGCGGAAGGCGGCTGGACCTGGGCGCCGCCCGTCGTGGCGCTCCAGGCACGCGTCGCGCTGGGTGACGAGGTGGGCGCACTGCTGAACGCCCGCTGCGTCGTCGTGCTCGTCGGCGAGCGGCCCGGCCTGTCGGCGCCGGACAGCCTGGGCGTGTATTTCAGCTGGGGCCCGAGCGTCGGCCTCATGGACGCCCAGCGAAACTGCATCTCCAACATCCGCCCCGAAGGCCTGCCCCCGCCCGCGGCGGCCGCCAAGCTGCATGCCCTGCTGCGCGCGGCCCGAACGCGACAACTGAGCGGCGTGGCACTGAAGGACGAGCAGGACGACCGCGCGCTGGCGGCGGCGCCGTCGGGGTTGATGCAGTTGCTGGGGGGCTGAAGGCGCGCCGCCCTCAGCCATTCACCGCCAACTGCGCCGCAAATGCCCGCTGGTAGGCCGGCCGCGCCTCGCCGCGTGCGACATAGGCCGCCACCGGCGCCAATTCGTCGAGCAGCCCGGTGGACCGCAGGCGGAGCAGCACATGCACCATCATCAAGTCCCCAGCGCTGAAGGCGCCGTCGAGCCAGTCGTCGTCGCCAAGGCGTGCTGACAGTTGCTGCAGCCGCGTGCGCACGCGGCTCTCCAGCACGGGAAGACGCGCTGCATAACCCGGCTGGTCGCGCTCGAACAGCCGCGCCATCGTCAGCTCCAGGATCGGCGGCTCCAGCGTGTTCACCGCGGCGAACATCCAGGTGACGGCGCGGGCCCGGGCGTTGGCGTCGTCGGGCAGGAGGCCGGCATGCCGCTGGCCGAGGTGCAGCACGATGGCGCCGGTCTCGAACAAGGTGAGGTCGCCTTCCTCATAGGTCGGGATCTGGCCGAAGGGGTGCAGCGCGAGATGCGCCGGCTCCTTCATGCCCTGGAAGGAAACGAGGCGCACCTCGTAGGGCTGGCCCACTTCCTCCAGCGCCCAGCGCACGCGCGTGTCGCGTGCCAGGCCCTGGCCCCGGTCGGGCGAGCGCTCGAAGGCGGTGATGGTGATGGTCATGGTGTCGATCCTCGTGTCGGCTGCGTCTGCTGGAACGACGAACCGCAGGGCCTGGAATCGACAGGCCTCTCGCGCTAGACCGGTTGCCGGAAGCGCTGGCCCTTGAAGCGCAGCACGATTTCGCGCGTGCCGATCTGCTCCAGCACCAGGTCGGCGCCGAGCCGGGCGCCTTCGCGCACCACCTCGCCATTGACGATGACGAAGCGGCTGGCCGGGTCGTCGGAATAGACCGAGCCGCTGATCACCAGCCGCGGCAGCTCGCGGCGCGTGCTTTCTGGCAGTTCGGCCAGGCGGGGGATGCGTGCTTCGGGCGCGGGCGCGGGCACGGGCACGGCCGCTGCGGCGGGCGGCGTTGCCGCAGCCGGTGCCGGCGTGGCAGCGACCGCGACCGGCGGTGGCACAGGCGGCAGGTAGGGCGAGCCGGAGGCTGTGGGTTGCGGCATGGGCGCACTTGGCACGGCAGGCATGGCGACCGGCGCTGAGGCGACCGAGGCCGGAGCCGGCGCGGTGGACGCGGCCTGCGCAGGCGGGGGTAGCGGCGGTGACGCCGGCGAAACCGCTTCACGCTGCCCGCTCGCCCACCAGCTGCCGACGCTCACACCCGCCAGCAGCAACAGGCCCGCGCCGGCCCACGGCAGCCAGCGGCGCTGGCCGGCGACCGGCGCGGCCTCACGGCCGCCAGGCGCCTGGGTGTGCAGGCCCGGCACCTGGCCGCGCTCCCGCTCGCGGTCGGCTTCGGCCCGGCGCAGGGCATCGAGGATGTAGGACATGGCGATCTATCTCAGTTGCTCGAGCGCGTCTGCGGGACGAGCGCCGGGCCGCTCCCAAGCCGGCCCGCCTTGGCGATGTGCGAGCGGCTCAATGCCGCGAGCATCGCCGTCCCCGCGGGGGACCGACCAGACGCGCTCGCGTTCAGCGATGCGAGGATGGGCGAGGGGCTCATGGATCCAGTCGCGGCTCGGCGATGCCGGTGGCGCGGTTGATCTGCATCAGCGTGATGGGGCCGACCCGGCCGTCGGGCTGCAGGCCCTGGCTGGCCTGGAAGGCCTGCACCTGGCGGCTCACCTCGGCCCAGCTTGGCGCTGCGGCGCTGGCCGGCGCCGCGCTGCCCGACAAACCGGCGAGCTGCGTGGCCAGCCAGTCGCGCAGCGGACCGATGTTGTCCGCGCGGCTCGCATAGCCCGGCGGCACGCGCCAGAAGGTGGCGAACTCGCCGCGCCAGGCCGTGGCCAGTTCGGCCAGCGCGACCCGGCGCGGCCGGCCCTCCACCAGCAGCGTGGCGTGCTGCGCATCCAGCCCCACCAGTGCGGTCAGCGCCGCCGGCTGGCCCGGGCGCTGCAGCGTCAGCAGCACCGGGCGGTCGATCAGGCGGATCAGCGACAGGCTGCCGCTGGCGCTGCGATAGCACTGCAGGCCCTGCTGCGCGGCAGTGCTGCAGGCGTCGGCCTCGGGCGGCAGCGGCAGGCCCCAGCGCTGCGCCAGCATGGCCCAGGCATCGCCCTCACGCGGCGTCCAGTCGGCCAGACGCAGCGGCTCGGCGGCGGGCTCGGCGCCTGCGCCACTGGCGGCGGAGGCGGGCCGCGAGGGCGCGCTGGGAGCCGACGCAGCCGACGCCGCTGACGCAGCACCGGCGGAGGCTGCCATCGATGACGACGCCGCCGCCTTGGCGCCGCCCGGTGCCGCAGACGGCTTTTGCAGCGCCCAGGTCAGCCCAGCGCCGGCAACGGCCGCGGCCAGTACCGCTGCGCCGACGCCGGCCGGCCCCGGCCCGCGCCGCAGCGTCGCGGCGGGTGCAGGCGCGTCGAACACCTCGGCCGCGGCCTGGCGCACGACGGCGCGCGTGACCTGCGCCTGCCCGCTGGCATAACCGCCCAGAAGAGCGCGGTCGCAGAGCAGGTTGATGCGCCGCGGCACGCCGCGCGTGAGCTGGTGGATCAGGCGCAGCGCCTTGGCGTCGAACGGCATGGCGCCGGTGAGCCCGGCCACGGTCAGGCGGTGGCGGATGTACTGCGCCGTCTCGGCCTCGGACAGCGCACCCAGATGGAAGCGCGCGATGACGCGCTGCGCCAGCTGCTCCAGCTCCGGCCGGGCCAGCATGCCGCGCAGCTCGGGCTGGCCGATCAACACCACCTGCAGCAGCTTGCGCTCGCTGGTTTCGAGGTTGGTCAGCAGGCGCAGCTGCTCCAGCACGTCGGCCGAGAGGTTCTGCGCCTCGTCGATGATCAGCACGTTGTTGCGCCCGGCGGCATGCTGGGCCAGCAGGAAGGCGTTGAGAGGGTCAACGTAGTCCTTCACCGTCTGCGCGGCGGCGGGCACCGGGGCGTGGAACTCGTCGCAGATCGCCTGCAGCAGTTCGGTGACGGTGAGCTTGGGGTTGAAGATGTAGGCGACGTTGCAGTTCGCCGGGATCTGCTCCAGGAAGCAGCGGCAGACGGTGGTCTTGCCGGCGCCGATCTCGCCGGTCAGCAGCACGAAGCCGCCGCCGCGCAGACGGTGAAGGACTACGTTGACCCTCTCAACGCCTTCCTGCTGGCCCAGCAT
>SEEY01000772.1 GCA_004211235.1 Rubrivivax sp. | reverse complement strand
GGGCTGAAGTGCTCACGTGACACCTGTGAACTCTTCGAGCAGCTCGGCGAGGTGCGCGAGCTGGTGGCGATGGAGTTCGACGCGCTGCTGCACGAAGGCGGCGCGCCCAAGCCGGGTGGCGGCTGCAAGGGCGGCCAGTGCGGCGGCCCCAAACCCAGCGTGGACGGCGAGGACTTCCTGCAGCGCCTGCCCGACGCCCTCGCCACGGCCGTGCGCGCGCTGGCCGAGACGCCGCGCGTGCAGTCCCTGCGCGAGGAATCACGTCAGCGGCTGGCCAAGCTGTTCTACCGCGCCGCCCAGGCGGTCGAGGCGGATGAATGCTCGCTCGACGCGGCCGTGCGCTTCGTCGACTGGGTCGAGCCGCTGCTGCGCCGCGAAAGTTATCTGGCCCTGCTGGTCGAGCGCCCGGCGGTGCAGGCGCGCTTGATGCGCCTGCTGGGCCTGGCGCGCTGGCCGATGCGCTACCTGATGCAGCACCCGGGCGTCATCGACGAGCTGGCCGACCCGCTGCTGCTGCAGGCCCGCTTCGACCGCGACGCCTTCCGCGCCGACCTGGCGGACCGCGAGCGCGGCTGGGCCCGCAGCGGCCAGGCGGACGAGGAATCCCTGCTCGACACGTTGCGCCGCGCCCACCATGCCGAGGTCTTCCGCACGCTGGTGCGTGACGTCGAGGGCCGCATCACCGTGGAGCAGGTGGCAGACGATCTCTCGCTGCTGGCCGACGCGGTGCTGCAGATCGCCATCGACTGGGCCTGGGCGCGCTTCAACAAGGCGCATCGCCCCGATCCACGCCTGGCCGTCATTGCCTACGGCAAGCTCGGCGGCAAGGAGCTGGGCTACGGCGGCGACCTGGACGTGGTGTTCGTCTTCGATGACGACGACGAGAACGCGAGCGAGATCTACGGTGCCTTCGTGCGCCGCCTCATCACCTGGCTGACGCTGCGCACGGCGGCCGGCGAGCTGTTCGACATCGACACGGCGCTGCGGCCGAATGGCAATTCCGGGTTGCTCGTGACGTCGCTGGCTCATTTCGAGGCCTACCAGACCGGCCGGGGCAGCAACACGGCCTGGACCTGGGAACACCAGGCGATCACGCGCGCACGCTTCTGCGCCGGGCACCCTGAGCTGGCCGCGCGTTGCGAGGGCGTGAGGCGGCAGGTGCTGATGGCGCCGCGCGATGCCGAGGCCTTGAAGCGCGAGGTGCAGGCGATGCGCGAGAAGGTGCGCTCGGCGCGGCCGGTGCGCGACGGGCTCTTCGACGTGAAGCACAGCGAGGGCGGCATGATGGACGCCGAGTTCGCCGTGCAATACCTGGTGCTGGCGCATTCCGCGGCGCATCCGCAGTTGCAGGACGATCTCGGCAACATCGCGTTGCTGCTGATGGCCGAAACGCTGGAGCTGCTGCCGGCCGGCGTCGGCGTGGCGGCGGCCACGGCTTACCGGGAGCTGCGGCGGGTGCAGCACAAGGCGAGGCTGGATGAGCAGTCGACGGCGCTGGATGCGGAGGCGGCTGCGCCGTTGGCGGGGCATCGGGCTGCTGTTGTGGCGTTGTGGCTCGCTGTTTTCGGTTAGTGGCGAAGGCCAGCCGGGACGTCGCCCCGGCGGGCGACCTTCTTTTTGAGCGACCAAAAAGAAGGCAAAAAGTCGCCCCTGTTCCGTCGCCCCTCTGCGAGGGGTTCCCTGCGATGCTCGGACGGCAAGGCTCGCGCAGAACTCGCTTCGCTACGCTGCGCTCAAACAACCGTGCGGAGTCAGTTCTTGAAGTGCGCTTCGCGCACGGCCTCAAGACTTTCCGTTCCTCGGCGGAGCTAAAGGGGGTAAGAGGAATACCTCGCGGCGAGCGGCTTTCGGGTTTGGCTGTTGGCTGTTGCGGCTGTTCAAAGGGTCCCCTTTGGAGGAGCCGAGAAGCGCAGGACGGCAAGGCGTGCGCGAAGCGCACCTCGTCAACTGACTTCGCGCAGCTGTCTGAGCGCAGCGTAGCGAAGCGAGTTCTGCGCGAGCCTTGCCGTCCGAGCATCGCAGGGAACCCCTCGCAGAGGGGCGACGGAACAGGGGCGACTTTTTG
>SEEY01000771.1 GCA_004211235.1 Rubrivivax sp. | reverse complement strand
CTTGGTGTACGCATCCTGCGGCGCGCCGAAGATCTGGGCGACCGGCGCGTTCTCGCGCACCTGGCCGTGGCGCATGACGACGACCTGGTCCGAGATTTCGCCGACGACGCCGAGGTCGTGCGAGATGAACAGCAGGCTCATCTGGTGGCTCTGCTTCAGGCGTGCCAGCAGCTCCATGACCTGGCGCTGGATGGTCACGTCCAGCGCGGTCGTCGGCTCGTCGGCGATCAGCAGCTTCGGGCTGCAGGCCAGCGCCACGGCGATCATCACGCGCTGCTGCTGGCCGCCGGACATTTCGTGCGGATAGGCCTTCAGGCGCCGCTTCGGCTCGGGGATGCCGACTTCATTCAGCAGCTCCTCGGCGCGCACGAGCGCCTGGCGGTGGCTCATGCCCATGTGCTTCATCAACGGCTCGCAGATCTGGTCGGCGACGTTGAAGACCGGGTTCAGCGAGCTCATCGGGTCCTGGAAGACGCAGGCGATGTCCTTGCCGCGGATGGCCTGCAGCTCGCGCGTTCCCGCCTGCAGCAGGTCCCGCCCCTGGAACAGGATGCGCCCGGAACGCTCGGCGTTGCTGGGCAGCAGGTTGAGGATGGACATGGCCGTCACGCTCTTGCCCGAGCCGGACTCGCCGACCAGCGCCACGGTGCCGTTCTCGGGCACGTCGAAGCTGACGCCCTTGACGGCCAGCGTGCGCTGCATTTCTCCGCCGACGCGGCCGGTGCGGAAGGCGACCTTGAGGTCCTGGATGCTCAGCAAGTTCGTCACTCGAGACCTCGCAGCTTGGGATCCAGCGCATCGCGCAGCGCATCGGTGAACAGCGCGAACGCCGTGACGAAGGCGGCCATGAACACCGCCACCGCGGTGAGCTGCCACCAGTAGCCGAGGATGAGCTCGTTCTGCGCCTCGCCGAGCATCGTGCCCCAGGAGACCTGGTCGACGCCGACGCCCAGGCCGAGATAACTCAGGATGACTTCGCTCTTGATGAAACCCACCACATGCAGCGACAGCTGCACCAGCGCGACGTGCGACACATTGGGCAGGATGTGCCGGAACATGCGCGAGGCTTGCGAGGCGCCGATGGCCTCGGCGGCGCGCACGTACTCGCGGCTGCGGTGCTTGATGAACTCCGCGCGGATGAGGCGGTAGATGCCCGTCCAGCCGGTCAGCGCCAGGATGGCGACGACCGCGCCGACGCCGCGCGGGAAGATCGCCGCGAACGCGAAGATCAGCAGGATGCTCGGGATGGCGGTGAAGACGTTGTAGACCCACTCCAGCAGGTCGCCGACCTTGCCGCCGAAGAAGCCCGACAGCGCTCCGAGCAGCGTGCCGATCAGCGTGGCGACGACGGCCGCGGCCAGGCCGACGACGATGGACACCTCGGCGCCCTTGACGACCTTGGCCAGCACGTCGCGGCCGAGTCGGTCGCCGCCGAACGGCAGCGTCTCGGCCTTGGGCGCCTCATCGGTCTTGAAGGCCTTGGCGCGCTCGGCCCATTCGGCGTAGCGGGGTGCCAGCGGGTCGATGTCGGAGAGGTCGACGTTCGGGCCCTTGGGCGCAGCGATGGTGCCGGTGTCCTCCGCGGGCTGCGGGCCGAGCAGCGTCGGCGGCGCGTTCGGCACGCCGATCTCGCGCTGCCAGTTGCTGGCGACCAGGTTGGTGGCGGCCAGCAGCACCAGCAGCAGGAAGGCGCCGACGACCGCCATCGACACGACGCCGACGCGGTCGGTCTTGAGGCGGCGCCACGCGGCGGACCAGACGCCGCCGGAGGAATTGGATGGGGTCGCGGTGCTCATGGATGCTTGTACAAAGCTGGCTTGGCGGGAAGGCCCATGCCGGGATTTGCCTTCGGCGAAACCTTCGGTTTTCGCCCCGGCGGGCGAGTCACTTTGGCTTCGCCGAACCCTTCGGTTTTCTGGGCCGCCAGGCTGGCTGTTGGCTGTTGCGGCTGTTCGGCTGTTCCCTCACACCCCTTTGGAGGAGCCGAGAAGCGCAGCAGCCCGAGGCGCGCGCGAAGCGCGCTTCGTCGTCTGACTTCGCGCAGCTGTCTGAACGCAGCGTAGCG
>SEEY01000770.1 GCA_004211235.1 Rubrivivax sp. | reverse complement strand
CGCATCCGCCTGGCACTCGGCGGCAAAGACGGCCTCGCGCACGAAGAAGCGCAGCCGCGTCGTGCCGACCCGCAGCGTGATCGGCGGCGTCAGGCCACCGGCATGCGGCAGCGGCGCGTCCAGTGCCGTGGCCACCGGCCTGCAGACGCCGAAGCACGCGGCGCGGTCGCCGAAGGCCTCTCCGGCGGCTTCGTCGGCGAACACGAAGTCGATGCCCGAAACAGCGGCCGCCTCGTCGGCGAACACGCCGCCGTCGATGCTGAAAGCGAGATTGCTGACGTCGGCGCCGTCCAGCTCGACGATGCCGGATGAACGGAAGCGCAGCTCCTGCGCGTCTTCCAGCCGGCCGGCATAGACGACCGCATGGCCCAGCCCTATGTCGACCACCATGGGCCAGATGCAGCGGTCTTCGCGCGCAATGACGATGGCGTCGCAGGGCACCGGGCCGAAGCCGAGCCGCTCCACGGTGAAGAGGTCGCGATGGCGGCGCGGCACGGGCTCGATGTCGACGTCTTCCTCGGGGTTCTCTTCCAGCGCCAGCAGGTCGATGCGCGGCAGGGGCGCGCCGGCGGGCAGCAGCCGCTCGGTGGCGTCCAGCAGGTGCCAGAAGTCGTCGCTGCTGCGGCGCAGGCGGCCAGGCTTCAACCCCAGCAGCGCCGCCGCGCCGCGCAGCAGTGCGCCACAGCTGCCGTTGCCTTCACGGTGCACGGCGATGAGGTCGACGACGACGCGGCGCTGCGCATCCACCAGCGCGGCGTTGAGGCCCAGTGTCTCGATGGACGCAGCCATGCGCGTCAGCACGGCAGCGTCGCTCTCGCCCGGCACGGCGGGCCACGCCTCGGGCGCGAGCGCCAGCGCGTCCGGCAGGCTGGCCAGGGCTGCGGCCTGCGCGGTGGCATCGCCGCGCAATTGCGCAGCGCGCGCCAGCGCTGCCGCCACACGCAGCCGCACCGGCTCCAGCAGGTCGGCGCGCATGCCGTGCAGGGCGGCCAGCAGCAGCAGGTCGCTGCGCTCCTCGGCCTGCAGCAGGCGGTGCGCGCGGCGCACGCGGCCGAGGTCGGCCAGCAGGCGGTCCAGGTGACCGGCCAGGCCGTCCACCACCTCGCCGAACAGCGTGCCCGGCGCGTCCAGCCCGAGGTGGCGAGGGAAGCGAGACAGGACGGTGGCAGCGCGTGTGGAGACTGTCATTGGTGCACCCTTCGGCCTGCGGCCTGTCCCGCCAAGCGGGAGCGAGCTTGCTTGGGGCGGCCCGGCGCAGCGCTCATGACGACACCGTCTGCTCGGTCACCGCCAGGCTGCGGATCCAGGGTTGCTGGCTGGCGTCCAGCTCCAGCGTCAGGTCCTGGGCGATGGTCTTGAGGCCTTCGTCCATGAACTCGGCGCGGTAGGTGGCGCTGCCGACGTGATAGTCCTCCTGGTCGGGCAGCATGCCCAGCAGCGCCGCGGGCGTGATGTCGACCGCGCTGGCCGTGAGCGCCGCGCCCAGGCGGGCGAGCAGATCGCCGCGCACGCGGCCGAGCTCGGCGCCGGCGTCGCGCGCGGCGTACAGGCCCTGGCGCTCGACCTCCAGCGTGATGTCCAGCGCCACCAGCGCGCCACGCATCGTCAGCTCGAAGCCGGAAGGGGCGAGGCGCGCCCGGCGCGTGGCCGGCGTCATCAGGTTGGTGCGGCCGCGGCGGTCGGCGTCGGCCAGGCCGGTGGACCAGGGGAACAGCTCGAAGGAGATGTCCTGCACACCGTCGACCGCCATGGCCGCGGCCACCAGGCGGTTGTAGACGACCACGCCGCCGATGCCGAGTTCGTCGATGGCCCCATCCAGCGCCGCCTGCACGGCGGCCGACAGCGCCTGCTTGGCAGCCGCGTCCAGGCTGGCCCCGGCCGGCGTGACGACGACCTTCATGCCGATGTCGAACCACACATCTTCGGAGATGGGCACCGGCGCGGGCGTGATCTCGGCCGGGTTCTCGCCGGCACCCGGGCCGATGCCGATCTCGGCCTCTTCCGGCACGACGAGGTTGTGCACGACACGCACGCCGGCCGGGCGCACGCGGTGGATGGCCTCCAGCGC
>SEEY01000769.1 GCA_004211235.1 Rubrivivax sp. | reverse complement strand
GCGTGAGCCGCAGCGTCGTGCGCGGGGCTTCGAGGGTGGCGGGCGGGGTCGTCGCCGGCGGTGCGACGACCGCGGAGGGCTCGTCGTCGGGCCTCGCCGCCTTCTCCAGCGCAGGCGGCGGAAGCGAGAGGCGAGGCACGTTGATCGCCGGAGCGACCGGACGCGGCTGGGTCGCGGGTGGTGGTGCGCGCCGCTGCGGCTCGATGAGGCGGACCGTCGTGAAACGCCGCTCGCCCGGTTCGACCAGGCGCGGCGGCCGGTGCAGCCACAGCGCCAGCAGCGCCGCCGCATGCAGGGCGACGACGAGGCCGCGGGCGAGCCAGCGGTGGTCCATGGGCTAGAACTTGATGCTCAGCTTCGTGCCAGGCGGCGGCACCAGGCGCGCCGAGTCGGGCCAGTTCTCCTGGCCCGTCAGCACCGCGCAGGGCCGGCTCGGCTGGCCTGGCTTGGTTTCCGGCTCACGCGTGTCGGCCGCCGGCAGCGGCAGACCCATCAGCTTGCCGTTCTCCCGCCATTCGAGTTCCCAGGTGGGTGTGTCGCTGCAGATGCGCACGGCCTCCATCCGCGGGAACAGCCAGCGCAGATAGAAGGGCAGCAGCTCCTCCCGCAGCGTGCGCGCCACGCGCACCGCCATCTGGCCCTTGGGCACGTTGGTGGCGAGGTCCGCGCTCTTGGCTTCGGCCAAGGGCAGCAGCGGCAGGTCGATGCGGCCCTCGCTGTCGATCCGGACGGGGTAGTCGGCGTCGTCGCTGCGCACCGCCATGCGGATGCTCGGCAGGTCGACCTTGGTCTTGGCCCGGTCGACGGTGAAGTCCATGCGGAACAGGCCCTCGCCGTGCTGCTTCAGCCGCGTCAGCAGCTCGTTGATGCGGCCGTAGGGCAGCGCGTTGCTGTCGCGCTTGAGCTCGGTGGTGACGGTGGGTAGCACGGCGCTGTCGGCATGCACGTTGGCGGCCGCCAGGGCCAGGCAGAGGGTGAGGAGGCGCATGGGCTCAAATGTCTTCAGGAGGTTCGGGGCCGGGCTCCCAGGCGAGCAGGTCGCCGGGCTGGCATTGCAGGGCTTCGCAGATGCGGGCCAGCGTGTCGAAGCGCACGCCACGCACCTTGCCGCTCTTCAGCAGCGACAGATTGGCCTCGGTGATGCCGACACGCTCGGCCAGCTCCCGCGAGCGCATCTTGCGGCGCGCGAGCATGACGTCGAGGGTGACGACGATGGGCATGTCAGCGGCCGGATTGCTTCGGGCCGAGCGCCGGGCCGCTCCCAAGCCGGACCGGCATGGCGATGTGCTTGCGGCTCAACGCCGCAAGCATCGCCGTCCCCTCGGGGGCTGAGGCCGGACACAGGGCGCCCGGTGGGCGGCATGTGCCTGCCGAAGGGCTGCGGCACTGCCGCAGCGCGGCCTGCAAGGTGCGGCTGGGGGCGCCCGCGTTTAGCGGGACGAGATCGGACGAGGGGCTCATACAAATTCCGCGTTCTCGTCGGCAACGCGGGCGGCTTCGTGGAGCACTTGAGCGAGCGCCAGCAGCAGCAGGCCGAACAGCAGTGCGAGGTAGTGGTCCGACGACAGGCCGAACCACAGCTGGCGCTGGCCCTTGCCGTTGCCCCAGGTGAGCGCCAGGATGCCGAAGGTCTGGCCCAGCGGCTGCGCTGCGGCCAGCGTGCACAGGCCCAGGCCCAGGCGGCGCAGGTGCAGGGCAGGGCGGCGCGCCAGCAGCTCGCCCTGGGCGAAGCAGCCGAACAGCGCCCACATCTGCCACAGCGCGAACAGGCTGACCAGCGTGGGCAGCATCGAGGCCGCCAGCCCCCACAGCCGCGAGCGCAGGTCCACCTGCACCAGCTTCAGGTTCCAGGTCTTGTCGGCCACGTCGGCCACCCAGTCCGGCTGGGCCCAGAAGATGAAGGGCAGGGTGCCGATGACCACCACGCCGAGCAGGCACATCGCGCGCACGACCCACGCCAGGCGGTGGATGCGGCGCAGGCCGTCGGCAGAGAAGGAGTCGGGCATGGTGAGGAGCGTCGGCGGCACGAAAAACTTACTGTAAAACAATAATTCGTTGCCGCGAAACA
>SEEY01000768.1 GCA_004211235.1 Rubrivivax sp. | reverse complement strand
ACCTGCTCAGCGCGCTGACGCTGCAGCTGGGTTCGGTGGCCGGCAACCTGGCGGCCTATTCGCGCGTCAACACCTGGAACCTGGCCGCCGGCGCCGCCGACCCCGGCGCCAGCACGGCCATCACGCGGGCGGTGACGATTCCGGCGCTGTCGTACTCGCTGAACATCGCCAACGCCAACAGCGCCGTCAACGAGGTGCTGGCGCGGCCCACACTGGCCGCCGTGGAGGGCCAGCCGTCGGAGTTCTTCTCGGGCACCAACCTGAGCGCCGGGCTGGTGTCCACCAGCACGCAGGGCGGAACCACCGTCGTGCCGCTGGAAAAGAAGTTCGGCATCCGGCTGGCCGTCACGCCCACGTTCGTGGCGCGCGGCCGCGTGCAGCTGAAGGTGGAGGCGCAGCGCACCTCGCTGGACGCCGCGGTCGACAACCCCAAGGCCGCCTACCAGATCGAGATCGGCGAGACCACGGCCAACGCCAACGTCGTCATGAACCTGGGCGACACGCTCATCCTCAGCGGCCTGAGCGAGAAGGCCTCCACCAGCACGCGCGACGGCGTGCCGGTGCTGCAGGACGTGCCGGTCGTGCAATACCTGTTCTCGAACAAGAAGACCCACGACATCCGCCGCTCGGTGCTGGTGCTGGTGACGCCGCGCTGGGCCGCCCAGGTGGCCGAGGACCCGGCCGCCGCCGGCGAGTCGATGGCCGCGCGCATGCAGGCGCTGCGCGAGCGCTTCGGCATCGCGGCTGGCCTGGCCCCGAACGTCGACGCCATCCTGAATCAGCTGCAGCCCAACGAGCTGTTCCGCGAGTTCCGGCAGGGCGATGTGTCGATGGAGCGGTGGGACCGCAGCCAGAGCACGGTGGACCGCATCAAGGAAACGCTCGGCTTTCTGTACTACTGAGGCGCGCCCGGCCCTGCTGCTTCAGGTAGGCGTGTAGGCCAGCCGCACGTAGATCGGCGCGAAGGCCTCGGCCTGCGTGATCTCGAGCAGGCGCTCCCGCGCCAGCTCCAGCATCGCGATGAAGGTGACGACGAGCACCGCCTGGCCCCGCGTCACGTCGAACAGCGCTTCGAACTCCACGAAGCGCTGGCCCTGCAGGCGGCGCAGCACGATGCTCATGTGCTCGCGTACCGACAGCTGCTCGCGGCTGATGCGGTGGTGCTGGTTGAGCTTGGCTCGCTTGAGGATGTCCAGCCAGGCCTCGCGCAGGTCGTTGGTGTCGACGTCGGGGAAGCGGGGCGTCAGCGATTGCTCGATGTGCACCTGCGCGCGCAGGAAGTCGCGGCCGAGCACGGGCAGCCGGTCCAGCCGCGCGGCGGCCAGCTTCATCTGCTCGTACTCCAGCAGCCGCCGCACCAGCTCGGCCCGCGGGTCCTCGGCTTCCTTGCCATCCTCGGTCTTCTTGGGCGGCAGGAGCATGCGCGACTTGATCTCGATCAGCATCGCGGCCATCAGCAGGTACTCGCTGGCGAGCTCGAGGTTGTGCGTGCGGATCTGCTCGACATAGCTCAGGTACTGACGCGTCACGTCGGCCAGCGGGATGTCGAGGATGTTGAAGTTCTGCTTGCGAATGAGATACAGCAGCAGGTCCAGCGGACCCTGGAAGGCCTCGAGGAAGACTTCCAGCGCATCCGGCGGGATGTAGAGGTCCAGCGGCATCTGGAACAGCGGCTCGCCGTACAGGCGAGCCACTGCGACCGCGTCGACCACCTCGGGCAGTTCGGGCGTGGCCTGGCTGGGTTCGTCGGCCACCGCCAGCCTCAGCCCTTGGTCTGGTAGACGTAGGGCTGTTGCGGCACCCGGGCCTGGCTGAAGCCGGCCTGCGCGGAGCGGTCCTGCTCCTTGTCCCACAGCAAAGCGCGGCCGGCGCGCTGTTCGGCTTCGAGCGTCGGCCGCTCGGCCTTCAGCTGGTCGATGAACTGGGTGATCTCGGACTTGTAGTCCGGACGGCGGAAGATGCGAAGCAGGGACATGATCCGGCCGATTTTACCGACAGGCCCGGCGGCTCATACCGCGACCTCCGCCGAGGGCGCCCGCGCCGCCAGTTCGGCCGCGAAGCCGGCCCGGGTG
>SEEY01000767.1 GCA_004211235.1 Rubrivivax sp. | reverse complement strand
AGCAGGCGCCCATGCCGGCGGCACCCGCCCCGGCCAACGCCGATGCGCACCCGTCCGACGAGGCCGACGCCGCTGCAGACGCGGCCCAGCCCGCCCCGGCCGCGCCCGCGGCACGCAAGGCGCCCGCCAGGCCCGTGGCGCAGAGCCGCGCGGGAGACGCCGCGGCCCAGGCAGAGGCCAAGGCCGCGTCCACCGCCAAGGCGGAGGACGCCCAGGCCACGGGCGACGCGACCGCCGCGTCCGCCGATGAAGACGACACGCTGGACACGCCCGAGCTGAAGGAGTTCACACAGCTCCTCGGCATGAACGCCGCACCGCCCGACGCCGCCGCCGCTGCTGCGAAGCCAGCCGCCCACCGCGGCCGTGCGGCCGCCGCCGATGCGGACGAAGCGCCGCAAGGCCGAGCGGTCGGGCGCACGGTCGCCGGCGAAGCCGGTGGCGGCGCTGAACCTGCTGCCGCCACAGGCAAGCCGGGCGAGCTGCGCGCCGACAAGCCGGCCGCACGCGTCGCCAGCGAGGCCTCGCAGTCGACGGCCGCACTGCAGTCCGAGCATGACGCCGCGTCCATCGCCGCAGGGCCCGCCGCAGCCGCCTCATCCGCAGCGCCCACAGCACCCAGCTTTGCCGCCATGCTCGCCCAGGCCCTGCCGACGGCAGCCGCCCTGCCCGACGCAGCGCCCGCCGCGACCTATGCGGGCGTGCAGGCGCCACTGCACAGCCACGCCTTCGCGCCGGAGCTCGGCGCCCGCGTCAGCCTGCTCGCGGTGGACGGCGTGCAGCAGGCCGAGCTGCAGCTCAATCCGGCCGACATGGGCCCTGTGTCCGTGCAGATCACCGTGGACGGCAACCAGGCCCAGGTCTCCTTCCATGCGCTGCAGGCCGAGACGCGCCAGGCGCTGGAGCAGAGCCTGCCCGACCTGGCCGCCGCGCTGCAGGGCCAGGGCCTGACGCTGTCCGGCGGCGGCGTGTTCCAGCAGGCGCCGCGTGACGCGAATCACGGCGAAGGCGAAGCGAATGCCGACGCCGGTTCAGGCCACGCTCGCGGCGGCTCCGCCCGCGTCGACGGCACGGCCAGGGCCGCCGCCACGCCGCAGCGTCGCAGCGTCGGCCTGCTCGACACATTTGCGTGAGATTGAAGCGGAAATAGCCACGCCCGGCCACAGCTAATCGGCGCTTGAGCGCCGGGGGCGAAGTCAATAATCGAACGCAATGCTGCCCATGCCCTGGGCGGCCACGTTCAAGGAGTTCCCATGGCGACTGCGCCGGCTGCCGAAGCCGTTGCCCCCGTAAAAGGCGGCAACAAGAAGCTGATCATCATCATCGGCGCCGTGCTGGCACTGGTGCTGGTGGGCGGCGGCGCGGCCTTCATGCTGCTCAAGAAGAAGGCGCCTGCCGAGGACGGCGAGGACGGCGACACCGTCGAGGAACAGGCGCCCAAGCCCAAGGCCCATGCCAAGAGCGACCATCCGCCGACCTTCGTGCCGCTGGACCCGTTCACGGTCAACCTGGCCGACAAGGACGTGGACCGCTTCGCCCAGATCGGCATCACGCTGCAGGTCGACGACCCGAAGTTCGCCGACCAGATCAAGGCCTACATGCCCGCCATCCGCAGCAATGTGCTGATGGTGCTGTCGCACAAGACCGCCACCGACCTGCTGACCCGCGAGGGCAAGCAGCAGCTCGCGAAAGACATCATGCGCGAGTCTGTGCGACCCATGGGCATCGAGATCGACGACGACGAGGACGAACACGCGGACGCCGACGCACCCAAGAAGAAGAAGAAGAAAAAGAAGGCGCATGTCGAGAACCCCATCTCGCAGGTCCTGTTCTCCAACTTCATCGTTCAGTAAGCCCGGCCCATGAATCAGCAGATTCTTTCGCAAGACGAAGTCGATGCGCTGCTCCAGGGCATCACCGGCGAGAGCCAGAAGCTCGAGCAGGAGGAGGAGCAGGTCGGCGGCATACGCGAGTACAACCTCGCCAGCCAGGAACGCATCGTTCGTGGGCGCATGCCCACGATGGAAATCATCAACGAGCGGTTCGCGCGCAACATCCGCGTCGGCCTGTTCAACTT
>SEEY01000766.1 GCA_004211235.1 Rubrivivax sp. | reverse complement strand
TCAGCGTCAACCATCACGACAGGTAGGCGGCCCGACCGAGCCGCGAGCAACACAGCACGGGAAGATTCACTTGAGACCTGTTGCCAGGACAGTGGAGCCGGAACCGCCCGCACCAGCGCCTTAGCATGCGAGCCGCCTCAAGGAGGCAGCGCACGCCGGCCACGTCTGCCGGCCTCAGCAAGACAGGGAGCACTTTTATGAAGAAGCAAACCATCATCCTGGCCGCGCTAGTGGCTGCTGCCGCAGCCCGCGCCGATCAACAAGGCAATGCCTACGTCACCGTCGCAGCCGGCATGTCACACCTCAGCATCGATTGCAGGGGTGCCGCGTCGTGCGACAAGAACGACACGGGCGGCAAGGCGGCTGGCGGCTACAGGTTCGGCAATGGTTTCGGCCTGGAAGTCGGCTATGTCAACTTCGGCAAGGGCCACGGAGGCGACCCCGTCTTCGCCACCACGATCAAGCCGGACGCCCTGACGCTGAGCGGCGTCTTTGCACTGCCGCTGAGCAACGAATGGGGGATGAACTTCCGCCTCGGCGCAGCCCGCGTGAAGACCAAGGTCGACAGTGTGTTGGGGACGGTGTCCGGCCCTACCGAGTCCGAGACCGTGACCAAGCCCTACGCCGGCGTCGGCCTGACCTACGCCGTCAGCCCGGCGGTCAAGCTGGAATTGGCTGTCGACTCCACCCAAGGCAAGGCCGCTGGCCAGACGGGTTCTCTGCGGCTCGTCTCGATTGGCGCGACTTTCGGGTTCTGACCTGCAACGCGAGTGCGGCGCAAAGGCCGCCTTGTGCGGCCTCGTGCTGCGTTGGCTGTTTCTACGCTCGCGCCATGAACTACGCCCCGTTGGTCAAGGAAGTGGGCCGCGGCGCCCGCGGCGCCCGCGACCTCGCGCGCGCCCAGGCCGAACAGCTGTTCGGCGAGATGCTGGACGGCACGGTGCCCGACATGGAGCTGGGCGCCCTGCCGATCGCGATGCGCATCAAGGGCGATAGCGCCGACGCAACTTCGGGCCGGCGCACGGTGCTGCTGCCCAGCTTCAACGGCGCTCGCAAGCAGGCCAAACTGACGCCGCTGATGGCTCAACTGCTCGCCCGCGAAGGCGTGCCGGTGCGGATCTTCGACCCGCATGACTTCCTCTTGAGCGACGGCCGCAGCGAGGCCGTCGTCGACCTGCCCGTGGGCGATTACGAATTGCAGGTGGCGCTGCACGATGGCGCGGGCAACCTGCTGCTCAAGGGCCAATCCCTCAAGTTGAATGTGAATCGTCACGAACGCTGATCCTCCCCGGCATCTGTCGCTCGCCTGCGACAAGCGCGTCAGTCACGTCATTCAACCTCCTTAGGATGCGCCCGCCTTCTACAGGCGACCGGGGCTGGCAACAGCCTGGCTCCGATCCGCGAAAACCACGAACGTTCTCACCATGAAAAAGCAAGCAATACTCCTGGCCGCGCTGTTTGGCGCCGCCACTGCACAAGCGCAAGTCCAGGCCAGCGAGCCGGTCTACATCACCGTCGCTGGCGGCACGAGCCACCTCAACCTGGACTGCGCCGGCGCCACCACGTGCGACTCCGGCGACACCGGCCTGAAGCTGGTGGGCGGCTATCAGTTCGGCAACGGCTTCAGCCTGGAGCTGGGCTATTTCAGCTACGGCAAATTCCGTGCTGCCGACGGCACGCTGGGACTCACCGTCAAGCCCACCGCCTTCACGCTCGGCCGCGCCTACGCGCTGCCCCTGGGCGCCGATTGGGGCGTGAACTTGCGTTTGGGCGTGGCCCATGTGAAAACCAAGGTCAGTGCCGTGTCCGGCACGCTGACCGGCAACGCCAACGAAAGCAAGGCCAAGGTCTACGCAGGCGCTGGCATCACCTACGCCATCAGCAAGACCGTCAAGCTGGAATTGGGCGCCGACTCGACCGAAGCCGAGTTCGCCGGCGAGAAGGGCACCATCCGCCAGTTCTCGCTGGGCGCGCGAGAGGTCGCGGGCACCGCGGGCGCCGCGGCCCACTTCCTTGATCAACGGGGCGTAGTTCATGCCCCGGAGTGTAGAAACGACAAAGGCCGCACAAGGCGGCC
>SEEY01000765.1 GCA_004211235.1 Rubrivivax sp. | reverse complement strand
CATGCTTCCGAGGTGATGGGATCCCGCCCGCCTCTGACGCCTCGGCCCTGCGCAGCTGGCTGCTGGCCGCCAAAAGCGCGGTCGAGCAGCGCGGCGTGGACGCCGACGCCCTGCTGCGCGAGGTGGGCCTGGACCTGTCGACCCTGAGCGACCCCATGGCGCGCTACCCTGCCCGCCTGGGCCTGGCGTTCTGGCAGAAAGCCCTGCAAGCCACCGGCGAAGAACTGCTGGGCGTGGACCTGGCCATGCAGTTCCTGCCCCTCAATTTCACTGCCCTGGGCTACGCCCTCATGGCCTCCGACAACCTGGCCCAGATGTACCTGCGCCTGGCTCGCTACGCCCACGTGGTCACCGACGCGGCCGACGTGCGCTTCCACCTGGGCGACGGCACTGGCCGCATCACCATCACCGGCGACCAGGCCCTGCTGGGCACCGCCGAGCCGGCCACCGTCTGGAGCATCTTCGACTACGCCATGCTCACCCTGACGCGGGGCTCGCGCATGCTCTATGGCCGCGATTTCACGCCGCTGGAACTGCGCCTGCAACGCCAGCGCCCCCAAGACCACGCCAAGTTCGAAAAGGTCTTCCGCTGCACACCGGTCTACGGCTGCGAGGACAACGCCCTGGTGGTCGACCACGCGACGCTGCACAAGCCCCTGTCCTTCGCCAACCTCGAAGTCGTCAAGGCCAGCGAAGAGGCCATGGACCGCTACCGCTCGCACTGGCCCGACCGCGGCCTGCCGCAGCAACTGGCCGCCGTGCTGAAAGAGATGCTGCCCAGCGGCGAACCCCGCCAGGACGACGTCGCCCGCCGCCTGGCCATGACCCTGCGCACCCTGCAACGCCGCCTGGCCGACCAGGGCACCAACTACCGCGACGTGCTCAACCAGACCCGCCACCAGCTCGCGCTCGACCACCTGGCGGCCGCGCAGTACTCCGTTGGCGAGATCTCCTTCCTGCTGGGCTTCTCGGAGGTCAGCGCCTTCACCCGCGCCTTCAAGCGCTGGACGGGCAGCTCGCCCAGCACCTGGCGCCAGGCCGCGCCTACACTGCCACCCCATGCGCATTGACGACATCCGCCAGCGTTTGCGCGCCCATGGCGCCAAGCCCTGCCACGAAGACAAGATCCTGCGGCTGTGGTCGCAGGGCTTGCCGATGGACAGCGGCAAGCGCCGCCCGGAAGACTTCCTGCCGCTGGACGTGCGCCATGCCCTGCCCGCCCTGCTGGCCGACCTGAACGCCCTGGCCCACGTGCGCTCCGAGCACCCGGGCGACGACGGCTCGGCCCGCCTGCTCATCGGCCTGAACGATGGTCAGACGGTGGAGAGCGTGCTGCTGCCGCGCGATGGCCTGTGCGTGTCGTCCCAGGTGGGTTGTGCCGTCGGCTGCGTCTTCTGCATGACCGGCAAGGACGGCCTGCTGCGCCAGGTCGGCAGCGCCGAAATCGTGGCCCAGGTGGCCCTGGCCCGCGCCCGCCGCCGCGTCACCAAGGTGGTGTTCATGGGCATGGGCGAGCCCTCGCACAACCTCGACAACGTGCTCGAAGCCATCGAGCTGCTCGGCACCTGCGGCGGCATCGGCCACAAGAACCTGGTCTTCTCGACCGTGGGCGACCCCCGCGCCTTCGAGCGCCTGCCGCTCGGCCACGTCAAGCCGGCCCTGGCCCTGTCGCTTCACTCCACCAAGCCCGAGCTGCGCGCGCAATTGCTGCCCCGCGCCCCACGCATCGCCCCGGCCGACCTGGTCGAGATGGGCGAGCACTACGCCCGCAGCACCGGCTATCCCATCCAGTACCAGTGGACCTTGATCGATGGCCTCAACGACAGCGAGGAAGAACTCGAGGGCATCGTGCGCCTGCTCAAGGGCAAGTACGCGCTGATGAACATGATCCCGTACAACACGGTCGACGGGCTCGACTTCAAGCGCCCATCGTGGGAGCGCGCCACCGAGATCGCGCGTAGCCTGCACCGGCGTGGCATCCTGACCAAGCTGCGCCAATCGGCCGGGCAGGACGTGGACGCCGGCTGCGGCCAGTTGCGCGCCCGCGATGCGGCCGCGGCGCTCAACCAGCCCCGACCCG
>SEEY01000106.1 GCA_004211235.1 Rubrivivax sp. | reverse complement strand
CGGTCACCGTCGTGCGCGGCGACCGCCGCAGCGGCACGGCCCAGCCGGTGGCCCATGCCACCAGCGGCGCCACCACTTTCGACAAGCCGGTCGACAACATCGGCAAGAAGACGATTGCCGACTACCCGGCCTATGCGGCCAAGCATGTCTACCCGATCACCATCCCGGGCTGCGCCACGCCGGCCAAGGTGTTCGTCGGCCAGCGCCAGGACCCGTTTGCCGTCAACCTCGGCACCATCTTCGACCTGGTGAACGCGCCGGTCGCCGTCATCACCGATCCCGCGCTGATCAATGCCGCGCCCAACACCATCGGCGACAAGAACGTCACGACGCTGGCGCTGGAAATCCACAAGGACTGCCTGAAGAGCGCCGGTAGCGACGTCATCGGCGGCTGGACGACGGCCAGCCTGCGCCAGGGCCGCCTGCTCGACCCCAAGCCCGCCTCGGGCCACCAGACAGCCGAGAAGGCCGGCGGCGCCTGGGTGCAGGTCTCGCGCCTGGGCATGCCCCTGGTCAACGAGGTCGTCATCGGCCTGAAGGACAAGGACAAGTTCAACTCGTCCAAGCCCAAGGACGACACGCAGTTCGCCGACTACGTGACCAACCCCACGCTGCCCGCGCTGCTCGAGATCGCGCTCGCCCTGCCCAACACGGCACCCACCAACTTCCCGCGCAACGACCTGGTCACGACCTTCCTGACCGGCATCAAGGGCGTGAACCAGCTGGCCACGCTGACGCCGTCCGAAATGCTTCGCCTGAACACGGCCATCGCGCCGGTGGCCTTCGCGCAGCAGAACCGTCTGGGCATCGTCGGCAACATCCTCGCGGGCGGCAACGACAACGCCGGCTACCCCAACGGCCGCCGGCCGAAGGACGACGTCGTCGACATCTCGCTCGTCGCGGTGATGGGCGGCCTGTGCGTCGCCAATGGCGACACCGACAAGCTCGGCTTCGGCGCCGCCTGCAAGCCGTCCGCCGTGCCGCTCGGGGCCACCGCCTTCAAGCTGCATGATGCGGTCGACCAGGCCGTCGTGCCGCTGATGCCGGCCTTCCCCTACCTCAACACGCCCATCCCGGGCACCAAGTGAAGGAGGCCGCCATGCGCACCCTGTTGACCCTGGCGGCGGCTGCGGCCGCCGGCATTGCGCTCGTTGCCTGCGGCGGCGGGTCCGACTACACGCCGCCGCCGCCGCCCGCGGCGGCGACGGCGGTGCCGGACAGCGCCATCGCCTCGTCGCCCGCCTTCATCAGCTACCTGAACGGGCAGAGCTTCATCGACGAGACCGGCGAACCGCTGACGCTGCCGGCCGGCGACCTGGCCACGTCCGAGACCGACGAGCCGATCGCGATATGAGCCTCAGGGCGCTGCTGACCCTGGCGTTGGCAGTGCCGCTCGCGGCACCGGCCGAGCCCTTCACACCGAAGAGCGACGCCGAGGCCGTGCAGCGCCTGCCCTACCGCGTGGACGCCAGCGAGCGTGCCCGACGCGCCGCGCTGGCGCGCGACCCGGCGCAGCTGCCGCTGGCACTGGCTGCAGCCCGTGCAGCCCTGGACCGCGCCCGCGTGCTGGGCGACCCGCGCGAGCTGGGCGCGGCACAGGCCGCGCTGGCGCCGTGGTGGACAGCCGCCGATGCGCCGGCCGAGGCCGTGCTGCTGCGCGCCCGCGTGCTGCAGGCGCGGCACGATTTCGACGGCGGGCTGGCGCAGCTGCGCGGCCTGCTGGCCCGCGACGATCTGGCGCCCGAACTGCGCGCACAGGCGCTGCTCGACACGGCGGCCATCCACCAGCTGCGCGCCGAGCTGCCGCAGGCGCGTGCGCTGTGCGAGCAGTTGAAACCGCTCGCGCCACTGCCCGCCGCGGCCTGCCTGGCCGAGCTGGACAGCCTGTCCGGCAACGCACCGGCGGCTGCGCAAGCGCTCGCCCGCCTCAGCCCGGGCCGCACCGTTGCCCCGTGGCTCGCCCTCATGCGCGCCGAACTCGCCGAACGCCTGGGCGATGCAACGGCAGCCGGCCTGTACCGCCAGGCGCTGGTCGGCGCCGACGAGGTCTACACCCGCGCTGCGCTGGCCGACTGGCTGCTGGCCCAGGACCGCGCTGCCGAGGCGCTCGCATTGACGCAGGGCTCGGAGGCTGACGCGCTGCTGCTGCGCCAGGTCATCGCCTTGCGCCGCCTCGGCCGCGACGCTGCCGCGCCCACCGCCCGTCTGCGCGACAGCCTTGCCGCTGCCGACAGGCGCGAACCCGGCAAGCATGCCCGCGAGCAGGCCCGCTTCGCGCTCGACGTGAGCAACCAGCCGCGCGAGGCACTGCGCCTGGCGCAGGCCAACTGGGCCTGGCAACGCGAGCCGGCCGACGCCGTGCTGCTGCTGCGCGCCGCGCAGGCGGCCGGCCGCGAGGGCGAGGCCGCGCAGCGCGAATTGGCCCGCTTCGTGCGCGAGCGGGGCTGGCAAGATGTCCGTCTAGGGCTTGTTAACGCGACGGCAATGGGTCGCGAAGGCCCGCCGCCAGGGGCCAATCAAGGCGCAGCGCGCAGCCCGCACTCGAGTGCGGCCCAGTGATGCAACGCCGAGTGGCCCCTGGCGGCGGGCCTTCCCTTCGGGTTGTGGCCAGAAAGGCCGTAGGCCGTGTTGCAAATCCTCGCCGGGCGCAAGCCCGGCTTGCGGTTTGCGTCTTGCCTACGGCCTTTCTGGCCACAACGCGACCCGTTGCCGTCGTGTTAACAAACCCCACGCTCGACCGGAGCCTCGCTTCTTGATTCTTCGCGCACTCGTCCTGCTGCTGTTCTGCACCGGCGCCTGGGCTCACCAGTCCAGCGAGGCCTATCTGCGCTACCGGGTCGACGGCGCCAACGTCGAGCAGCGCCTGGACATCTCCCTGCGCGATCTCGACCGCGACCTGGGCCTGGACGCCGACGGCGACGGCACGCTCGCCTGGGGCGAGGTGCGCGGGCGCTGGGGCGACATCGAGGCGCTCGCCGATGCCGGCCTGCGCTTCACCGCCAACGGCGCCGCCTGCACCCGCCAGGATCGCGCCGTGCCTCAGCTCGACGAGCACAGCGACGGCATGCACGCGGTGCTCATCTCGCACTGGCAATGCCCGGCCGCCGTGCACGAGCTGAGCCTGGACTACCGCCTCTTCGCCAGCACCGACGCCGGCCATCGCGCCCTGGCCCGGCTGGTGGGTGCGAGCGGCGAGCCGCTGCTCCTCGTGCCCGGCGCCGGCCCGCAGACGCTGAAGGCCGACCACGGCGGCCTGGGCCGCTTCGTCATCGAAGGCATGGCCCACATTGCCAGCGGGCTGGACCACGTGCTCTTCCTGGTCACGCTGCTGCTCGTCGCAGTCTGGCGGCGTGACGGCGCCGGCTGGGCGCCGCGGGCCAGCGCACGCAGCGCCTTCGCCGAGACGCTCAAGCTCGTCACCGCCTTCACCGTCGCCCACTCCATCACGCTGGGCCTGGCCGCCAGCGGCGCCATCGATCCGCCGACGCGCTGGATCGAGTCGCTGATCGCGCTGACCGTGCTGCTGGCCGCGCTCGACAACATCCGCCCCTTCGTGCCCGGCCCGCGCTGGGCGATGGTGGGCGTGTTCGGCCTCGTGCACGGCGTGGGTTTCGCCGGTCCGCTGAAGGACCTGGGCCTGCGCGGCACCGAGCTGCTGCTGCCGCTGCTGGGCTTCAATGCCGGCGTGGAGCTGGGCCAGCTCGCCGTCGTCGCGCTGCTGCTGCCGGTGGCACTGGCACTGCGCCGACACACCGCCTACCGGCGCTGGATCGTGCCCGGCGGTTCCAGCGCCATCGCCGCGCTGGCGACGCTGTGGCTGGCCGAGCGCAGCCTGGCGCTGAACCTGCTGTCCTGAGCCAGGCAATCGGCGGGCCATGGATGGCTGCCCCGGCTGCTTCGGCGTCCCACTTGAAAGCTTCGTGTCTCCCCTCGTGGCGCCGTCACCGTGCAGGTGGATAGTGCCGCGGTCATCACCAGGGAGAGTCTTCATGAAACGACATCTGTCGGGCCTGTTCGCGTGCCTCGCCGCAGCGGTCACACAGCCTCAGGGCGCGGTGGCCCAGACCGTCCAGTTGAGCGGCCTGTCTGCGCCGGCGCAGCTCACCCGTGACCGCAGCGGCATCACTCACGTGGAGGCGCGCAACGACGCCGACCTCTGGTTCATGCAGGGCTATGTGCATGCGCGTGACCGGCTCTACCAGATGGACGAGTACCGCCGCACCGCCAGCGGCACGCTGGCCGAGCTGCTCGGTGCCGGGGCGCTGCCGTCCGACGTGCAGTTCCGCACCCTCGGCCTGCGCCGCGCGGCCGAGCGCTCGCTGGCGGCGCTCTCGCCCGAAGCCCGGGCCGCGCTCGATGCCTATGCGCGCGGCGTCAACGCCTATGCCGCCGGGCACGCGCTGCCGCTGCAGTACGGCGCGCTGGAGCTGACGCGCTTTGCCCCTTGGACGCCGCTGGACAGCGTCGTCATCGGCAAGCTGTTCGCGGCCGATCTGTCGCTGGAGGTCGACATCGACAGCACGGTGGCGCTGATGAGCTATCAGCAGGCCGGCGCCATGGCCGGCTTCGACGGCCGCGCGCTGTTCTTCGACGACCTGCACCGAGCCCAGCCCTTCGACCCGGCCGCCACATTGCCCGATGCGCAGCAGCGTCCGCCAGGCCCGCGCGCCGCCGGGCCGGTCGCAGCCACGGCGGCTGCGGTGAACGACGCCGCCTTGAAGCTCGCGCAACGCTGGCGCGAGCAGCTGCGCCAGGTGCCCGCGCTGCGCGGTGTCATGAACCGGCAGGAGCGCGCCGGCTCCAACCTGTGGGCCGTCAGCGGCCGCCTGACGGCCAGCGGCCGGCCGCTGATCGCCAACGACAAGCATCTGCAGCTCAGCGCCCCCGGCGTCTGGTATCCCATCGGCCTGTCCGTGAGCGGGCCGCGCGGCATGCGCGTCGTCGGCGACAGCTTTGCCGGTGTGCCCGCGGTGCTGGGCGGCTACAACCAGCACCTCGCCTGGGGCAGCACGAACACGCTCTTCGACGTGACCGACACCTTCCAGGAGCAACTGGTGCCCGACGCCGGTTCGCCCAGCGGCTTCTCCAGCGTCTACCAAGGGCGCCTGGAGCCGGTCATCCCGATTCCCGAGACCTACCGCGCCAACCAGCCGGGCGATGGCGTGCGCGACAACGTGGTGCCCGTACCGCCCGGCGGCGCCATCCCGCCGGCCACGCTGATCGTGCCGCGCCACGGCCCCGTCGTGCAGTTCGACGCGGCCACCGGCACGGCGCTCAGCCTGCAATGGGCCGGCGCTTCGGCCACCCGCGAGCTGGACACGGTGCTGCGCTTCACCCGCGCCAGCAACCTGGATGAGTTCAAGGCCGCGCTGCAGTTCTTCGACGTCGGCTCGCAGCACTGGGTCGTGGCGGACGGCCGGGGCGACATCGGCTACTTCGCCAGCGGCGAGGTGCCGGTGCGCGAAGACCTGCAGGCCGGCTTCGTCGCCGGTCTGCCGCCCCACCTCATCCGCAACGGCCAGGGCGGCAACGAATGGCTGGCCGTGCGCAACCCGCAGCCGCAGCAGGCGCTGGCCTTCGAGGTCGTGCCGTTCGCCGAACTGCCCCAGGTCGTCAACCCGCCGGCCGGCTGGTTCGTCAACGCCAACAACGACCCGCTCGGCGTCACGCGCGACAACAACCCGCTGGACCTGACGCGCCCGGGCGGCGGCATCTTCTACCTCGCCTACACCTTCAACGACCCGACGAGCATCCGCGCCGGCCAGATCACCGCGCGGCTGCAGGAGGTGCTGTCACGGCGGCGCATCCGCTTCGAGGACATGCAGGCCATGCAGGCCGACACGGTGCTGCGCGACGCGCAGGTGCTGCTGCCGCATCTGCTCAACGCCTTCGACCGCGCCCGCCGCCCCGGCGCGCTGCCGGCCCTGGCCGCGCTGGCCGCCCCGCCCGGCGTGGTCGAAGCCGCCGGNNNNGCCTGCGCGGCTGGGACTTCTCCACCCCCACCGGCCTCACCGAAGGCTGGGACGCCGGCAAGCCCGCGGGCGAGGCGCCGACCGCCGCGAGCGTACGCAACTCGGTCGCCGCGACGCTCTACAACCTGTGGCGCGGCCGGCTCGTGGCCAACACCGTCGACCGTGTGATCGGCGGCGCCGGCCTGCCGGTGCCCGAGCCCGGCGACCTGATCAACGCGCTGCGCAACCTGTTCGACAGCTTCCCGCAGCGCGGCGGCCGCGGCGTTTCAGGCGTGGATTTCTTCCCCGTGCCGGGTGTGAGCGCGGCCGAAGACCGGCGCGACATCGTGCTGCTGCAGAGCCTGGCTGATGCGCTGACGCTCGCTGCCAGCGACGCGTTCAGGCCGGCCTTCGGTGGCTCGACCCACCAGGCCGACTACCGCTGGGGCAAGCTGCACCGCGTCGAGTTCAAGAGCAACCTTGGCGCGCCGTTCACGCTGCCTTCGCCGGGCAGCGTTTTCCCGCCGCCGTTGGCCGGTCTGGCCGGCATTCCCCTGGACGGTGGCTACCAGTCCATCGACGCCGCCGCCTTCGATCCCCGCGCCGCCACGCCCGACGCCTTCATCAACCGCCACGGCCCGTCGCAACGGCTGGTGGCCGAGGTGGCGCCCTGGGGCACGTCGCGCGTGGAGAACATCTGGCCGGGCGGCAGCAGCGAGCAGCCGGGCGCGTCGGGCTACGCGGTCTGGCTGAAGCGCTGGCTGGCCAACGAGGCGGTCCCGTTGCGGCTGGAAGGGCCGGTCGAGTCGGTGGAGCGGTTCCGGCCTTAGGCCGGCCCGTCCCCGTCACACGGAAAAAAGCCGCTCGGCACGCCACCGAGCGGCTTGGGCGCCAGGGCCTGCGCGAAGCGTCAGAACGAGTAGGTGGCTCGCGCGTAGTAGGTGCGACCTGCGGCGTTCGCGTAGCGCGAGTCCCAGCCGCCGGACTGGAAGAGGTCGGCCTGGTTCGTGAAGGGCGGGTCCCGGTCGAACAGGTTGCGCACGCCCAGCACCAGCGTCGTGCTCTTCATGGGCTGCCAGCTGCCGTACAGGTCCGTCGTCGTGAACGCGGAGACGCGGTTCTCCTCTGGAATGAAGTCGGCGTAGCCGGAGCGGTAGTGCACCGCGGCCCCGACGGCAAAGGCGTTGTAGGCCCAGTTGGCCGTCAGATTGTGCTGCCAGCGGAAGATCGGCCCCGAGCCCATGTAGGCGCCGACGTTCTGGTTCCAGGGGCCGTTGGTGTAGTCCTGGTAGTCGTACTTGTGGATGTAGGTGCTGTTGAGCGCGACGTCGAACTGCCCCACCGCCGAGCGCATGCGGTACTGGGCGCTGAGGTCGATGCCGTTGGTGCGGATGCCGCCGAGGTTGAGCAGGCCCTGGTCGACGTAGCCGCACTTCGAGCCCGGGCAGTTGCTGGTGATGGACAGCAGGTTGCCGGGCTGGGCGAAGTGGAAGTACTGCTGGAACTGCGCGTAGTTCGCGAACAGCGTCGACTGCGGCAGCGAGGCGATGGAGTTGCGCAGACGGATCCACCAGAAGTCGATGCCCAGGCTCAGGTTGGTCATGGGCTCGAACACCGCGCCCACCGTGTAGTTCCTCGACTTCTCGGGTTGCAGCGTCAGATTGCCGGCGTTGAGCACCTGGAACTGCGCATCGCAGTTGGCGCCGGGTGACGCGCCGGGGATCGCCGTGCCGCCGGGGCAGTTGAGCGGGTTGTTGAAGTTGCCCGCCGTGTTGGTGTAGGCCGGCGAGCCGTACAGCTCGAACAACGAGGGCGCGCGGAAGCCGGTGGACGCCGAGCCGCGCATCAGCAGCTGGCGGGTCGGCTGGTAGCGGAAGGAGAGCTTGGGGTTGGTGGTGTTGCCGAAGTCGCTGTAGCGGTCGTGGCGCAGCGCGGCCGTCAGCTCCAGATCCTTTGTCACCGGCACGTTGAGCTCGGCGTAAACGGCTTTCACGTTGCGCTTGCCCTGGTCGAGGAATTCCGGGTCGACGCCGGTGGACACGACGACAAGTTCGGCGAAGTCCTTGTTGGCGCGCGAGACGAAGTTCTCGCGCCGGTACTCGGCGCCGAAAGCCACCTGGGCCTGGCGGCCGGCGCCGAGCCAGTCGCCGATCTCGCGGCTGGCGGTGGCCTTGACCGTGGTGATCTTGCCCGTTGCCGTCTGCAGCAGGCCGTTCAGGGCGGCGCCCTGCAGCAGCTCCGTGCCCTCGGGCGTCTGCGGGCCGAACGGGTTGACGACGCCCTCGAGCAGGCCCTCGCCAACGATGTCGCCGTTGGCATAGCCGCCGGTCAGGTACTGGTCCACCTTGTTCCGGTTGTGCGTCAGGCGCACGGAGTAGTCCCAGCCGGCCCCATTGCCATCGGCCGACAGCATGATGCGGCTCTGCGTGTTCTTGTTCAGCTGGGCGCGTGAGCCGTTGGGAAAGTCGCGCCAGAACACGTAGACGAAGCCCGGCTGTACGGCCACCGGATTGGGGAAGGGCGTGGAGGCGCCGAAGGCCGGCGTGCCGGCGGTGTCGTCGTCGAAGGTCGGGTCGACGTGGGCGGTCGGGAAGAACGGATTCGGCTGGCCGTTCGGCATCGTCGGGTTCATCAGGTAGCCGCCGTAGGGCACCGGTGCGACCAGCGTGGTGACCTTGTTCCGCGTCAGGAAGGCCTCGGCGCCCAGGTCCAGCGACGGACTGACTCTCAGCGTGCCCCTGAGCATGCCGGAGGTGGTGTCGGACTTCGGCGAGAAATCGACGAAGTTCGGCGTGACGATCTTGCACTGCGTGCCGCCCTCGACCGGCACCAGCGACGTGCCGGCACAGCCGGGCGCGGCCGGGTTGTAGAGGGTGTTGAAGTCCTGCGTGTAGTTGGCCGGGTCGGTGCTGCTCGACAGGCCGCCGACGATGCGCTTGTTGAACTCGCGCTGGTCGCCGGTGATCGGGTCTTCCTTGCGCAGGCTCACGAAGCCCGACACGTTGTAGCCGTCGCGGTCCAGGTCGCCGAGGCCGAAGCCCGCATTGGCGCTGCGGTTGCGGCCGCCGGGATGCTGGGGCTTGTCGTAGCCGAGCGTGACCGTGCCGCCGACGTAGCTCTTGCGGGTGATGAAGTTGATGACGCCGCCGATGGCATCCGTGCCGTAGAGCGCGGACGCGCCGTCGCGCAGCACCTCGATGCGGTCGATGGCCGCGAACGGGATCATGTTGAGGTCGGGTGCCGAGCCGTCGACGGCGTTGTTGGCGATGCGCTCGCCGTTCAGCAGCACGAGGGTCTTGTTGGAGCCGATGCCGCGCATGTCGGCAAAGGTGGCGCCGCCGCTGCTGGAACCGATGGACTGGGCGGCGTTGACGGTGGACTGCACGCCGGCCAGGTTGTTGAGGATCTGCTCGACCGACGTGACGCCGGCGCTGCGCAACTCCGCCATCCGCACGACGGTGACGGGCACGGCCGTTTCGGCGTCGATGCGCTTGATCGCCGAGCCGGTGACAGTCACGCGTTCGATCTGCTGGGCCGGCGCGGCGGCTGGGGCCACCTGTGCCACGGCAGGGAAGCCGCCCGCGGCCATGAGCGCGGCAACGGCGATGTGGGTTCGTTTGTGCATGGGGACTCCAGAAAAACCGACAAACGGGTGGTTTGCAAACTCATTTCACGGCGCGCAGGGTGGCGGCGCCGTGTCCGAGTGATCGATTTTTCCTGGTCCGATGGAAACTAGAAGCGCCGAGCGCTGGCTCCGAGAATCAACTGACGCGCGCCGCCGCCGTCAATAGTTATGCAAGTCATTGATATTGAATAAACTCGTCATCAATGACGACAAAGCGGAAACGTTGTAACTGATGGCTTTTGCCAACGAAATGGGTTATCTCATTCAGCAATTATCGAATGTAGAGAGGCAGGGACAATCGCGCGGTCACGACTTAGGCAATGGACATCCGTATATTGAATTGACTTGACGGTTTGTAAAAATCCGTGTAATTGCGTCGAGTTTTCCGGTGCCCGCCACGCGCCGGCCCGTCGGCGGAACGCCGCCAATGCCTGCACGATGCGAAGCTACGCCGGCAGTGCCGCGATACCCGCCGTCACCTGCCCCGCCGGCACATGCACCGCCGCGCTTTCGACATGACCCACCTGGTCGTCGAAGAAGAAATCCGGCTCGAACTCGCGCAGGAACTCGCCCTTGGCCAGGCCGCCGAGAAACATCGCTTCGTCGACCTCGATCTGCCAGTCCATCAGCGTGCGCAGCGCCCGCTCATGGGCGGGCGCGCTGCGGGCGGTGACGAGGGCGGTGCGTACCTTCATGCCGCCGCCGGGCACGTGCTGCAGGCGCTGCAGCGCGGCCAGCACCTGCTTGAACGGGCCTGCCGGCAGCGGCAGATGGGCGCGTGAGCGCTCGTGCTCGCGGAACGCGTCCAGGCCGTCACGCTGGAACACCTGTTCGGCCTCGTCGGAGAACAGCACCGCGTCACCGTCGAAGGCGATGCGCAGTTCGTGCGGATGGGCCGCCGACGCGCGGGCGGCCAGCGGCATCACGCGGGCGGCGGCCACGCCGGCGGCCAGCGCCTGGCGCACATCGTCCTCGTTGGTGGACAGGAACATCTGCGCACCAAGCGGCCGCAGGTAGCGCCACGGCGAGGCGCCGCGGGTGAACACGCCGCGCTCGATGGGCAGGCCGTAGTGCCGCGCCGAGCGGAACACGCGCATGCCGGAGATCGGGTCGTTGCGCGACAGCACGACGACCTCCACCTGCGGCGCTGCGCCGTCGTTGAAGGCCAGCAGCTTGCGCACCAGCGAGAAGGCCACGCCGGGCGGCGCGGGCTCGTCCAGGCGCTGCTGCTGCAGGGCCATGTAGGCATGGTCGTCGCCGGCCTCGAAGACGGTGTTCTCGGCCTCGAAGTCGAAGAGGGCGCGCGACGAGATCGCGACGACGAGTTGGCCGGAAAGGGTGGCGGGCATGGGCGTCGATGATAGGGGGCGACCTGCGAGCCCGGCCTTCCTAGACTGGTCGCTTCTTCGCTCGAAAGGCTCTCATGCGCGTCGCTGTTGCGTTGCTTCCCGCCCTGGCCCTGGCCGGCTGTGCCTCGGCACCCACACCGCCGGAGGTGCCCGCCAGCCTGCAGCCGCCCGCCGGCCAGGTGCTCGCCTTCGAGGCGCTGGCCAGCGGCGTGCAGATCTACGAATGCGCCGCCAAGGCCGACGGCAGCGGCCCGGCCTGGGCGTTTCGCGCGCCGGAGGCCACGCTGGCGGATCGCCGCAGCCACGCGCTGGGCAAGCACTACGCGGGGCCGACCTGGGAGGCGGCGGATGGCAGCCAGGTGGTCGGCGAGGTGAAGGCCCGCGAGCCCAGCACGACGCCGGCCACGGCCATCCCGTGGCTGCTGCTGGGCGCGAGGAGCAACAGTGGCAGCGGCGTGCTGGCCGACGTGCGCAGCATTCAGCGCCTGCAGACCGGCGGCGGCGTGGAGCCCGCCGAGCCCTGCACCACCGCCAAGCTGGGCCAGCCCGCGCGCGTGGCCTACACGGCGGTCTATTACTTCTATCGCTGACGACGGCCCGGCAGCGCCGGGCTACTTCACCCAGGTGTTGAGCTGGATGATCGGCAGCAGCACCGCCAGCACGATCAGCAGCACCACGGCGCCCATCGCGACGATCAGCAGCGGCTCCAGCAGCGTGGCCGCGGCCATGGAGCGGCGCTGCACTTCCACGCTCAGCTGGCGCGCCGCGCGGCCGAGCATCTGGGGCAGCTGGCCGGTCTGCTCGCCCAGGCGCGCGAACATCGCCAGGATGCCGGGGAAGCGTTTCTTGCCGGCCAGCGCCGAGCCGAGCGGCGCGCCTTCGCGCACCTGCACCAGCGCGTCCAGCGCGTCGGCCCGCATGGCGGTATTGGAGAGCGTCTCCGCCGCAGCCTGCAGCGCCTTCAGGATGGGCACGCCAGCGCCGGCCAGCATGGCCAGCGTGCCGGCAAAGCGCGCCGCGTTGTAGCCGCGCGTGAGACGCCCGACCAGCGGCAGGCCGAGCATGGCCGCGTCGAAGCTGCGCCGGAAGGCCGCGGCCTTCAACGCCTGGCGCAACAGCAGGCCCGCGGCGACGAGGCCGGCCAGCATCACCCAGCCCCAGGCGCGAACGAAGTCGCTGATGGCCAGCATCGCGATCGTCAGCGCCGGCAGCGTGCGCTTGGAGCTGGTGAAGACGGTCGCGATCTGCGGCACGACGTAGGTGACGAGGAAGATGACGATCAGCACCGAGATGAAGGACACGATGGCCGGATAGGCCATCGCGCCGATGAGCTTGGCCTTCAGGTCCTGGCGCTCTTCGAGGTCATCGGCCAGGTTCTCCAGCACCTGGCCGAGCGCGCCGCTCTGCTCGCCGGCCGCGACGACGCCGCGGAAGACTTCGTCGAACTCGCGCGGCGCCGTGGCCAGGGCCCGTGCAAACGTGGAACCCGCGTTGACCTCGGCTTTCAACTGGCTGATGAGCTCGCGTTGCTTGCCGTCCTCGCTCTCGTCCGCCAGGGCGGTCAGCGCGCGCTCGATGGGCAGGCCCGAGCCGACGAGGCCGGCGAGCTGGCGCGTCCAGACTGCCAGCGCCGTCGCACTGAAGACGCGGCGCGTGAAGCGGCTGCCCGTCTGGCCGCCGTGCTGCTGCACCATCTCCAGTGACAGTGGCGTGAGCCCCTGCGCGCGCACCATCGCCCGCGCTGCGCGCGGGTTGTCCGCCTCGATCAGGCCGCTGCTCTGGCGGCCGGCATCGGTGAGGGCTTCGTATTTGTACGCGGGCACGAGGCGTGGCCTATTCGCGGGTCACGCGAAGGACTTCTTCGAGGGAGGTCACGCCACTCCCGATCAAGCGTTCGCCGTCCTCGCGCATCGACCTCAGGCCGTTGGCCTCCGCAGCCGCCGTGAGCTGGCTCTCGGGCGCGCGGTTGTGGATGAGGCTGCGCACGGCATCGTCGGCCACCATCAGCTCGTAGACGCCGGTGCGGCCCTTGTAGCCCGTCTGGCCGCAGGCGTCGCAGCCGACCGGGTGCCAGCGGCCGTGTTCGTCGGCCCGCTTGCACACCGGGCACAGGCGACGCACCAGCCGCTGCGCCAGCACGCCCAGCAGCGAGGACGACAGCAGGAAAGGCTCGACGCCCATGTCGGTCAGCCGCGTGACGGCGCTCGGCGCGTCGTTGGTGTGCAGCGTGGCCAGCACCAGGTGGCCGGTCAGGGACGCCTGGATGGCGATCTGCGCGGTCTCGTAGTCGCGGATCTCGCCGATCATGATGACGTCCGGGTCCTGGCGCAGGATGGCCCGCAACGCCTTGGCAAAGGTCAGGTCGATCTTGCCGTTGACCTGCGTCTGGCCGATGCCGGGCAGTTCGTACTCGATCGGGTCCTCGACGGTCAGCACATTGGTGGTGGCCGTGTCGACGGTCTGCAGCGAGGCGTACAGCGACGTCGTCTTGCCCGAGCCGGTCGGGCCGGTGACGAGGACGATGCCGTGCGGCTGCTGCACCAGCTTCTTGAAGGCGGCCAGCACCTCGCCGTCCATGCCCAGGCCTTCAAGCGTGAACTTGGATTCGCTCTTGTCGAGCAGGCGCAGCACCGCGCGCTCGCCGTGGGCCGACGGCAGCGTCGAGACGCGCACGTCGATGGCGCGGCCGCCGATGCGCAGCGAGATGCGGCCGTCCTGCGGCAGGCGCTTCTCGGCGATGTCGAGCTCGGCCATGATCTTCAGGCGCGAAATCAGCGCGGCGTGCAGGGCCCGGTTGGGCTGCACCACCTCGCGCAGCGTGCCGTCGACGCGGAAGCGCACCGAACTGCTGCGCTCATACGGCTCGATGTGGATGTCGCTCGCGCCGTCCTTGGCCGCCTGCGTCAGCAGCGCATTGAGCATGCGGATGATGGGCGCGTCGTTGGCGGCTTCCAGCAGGTCTTCCACGGCCGGCAGGTCCTGCATCATGCGTGACAGGTCCACCGCGCTCTCGACCTCGCCGACGACGACCGCCGCGCTCGATTCGCTGCCGGCGTAGACCGACGCGATGCGCTGGTTCAGCGACGCCGCGGCCTCGGACTCCAGGCGGTCCACGGCGTACTGGCGCTGCACCTCGGAGAGCGTCGCCCAGCCGACCTCGGGCGAGGCCCACAGCGTCAGCGTGCTGCCGTCGTCTTCGAGCAGCACGCCGTGGGCCTTCGCGAAGGCGTAGGGCAGGGGGTGGCGGGGAGTGGCCATGACCGGGATGGGTTACTGCTGCGCCGGGATCTTGGAAACCGGCGCCTTGGGGTCGGGCAACACCGGCGCACCGGTGTCAGGCAGCAGCAGATGCTTTTCAGGCTGGCCGTTCTGCTGCACGGTGCGGATGCTTTCGTAGCGGTCCAGGCTCAACTGGTTGCTGCCGTCGGCGCTGCGCAGCACCACCGGACGCAGGAACACCATCAGGTTGGTCTTGGTGCGCTTGCGCGTCTTGCTGCCGAACAGGTTGCCGATGACCGGAATGCGGGACAGCCCCGGCACGCCGTCGTCGCCATCGCTGTACTCGTCCTTCAGCAGGCCGCCGAGCACGATCATGTCGCCATCCTCCACGACCACCGTCGTCTCGATGGCGCTCTTGTCCAGCGTCGGGCCGTTGGAGCCCTGCGAGGTCACGTTCGAGTTTTCCTGGTAGACCTGCATGCGGATCGTGCCGTTCTCGCCGATCTGGCTCTTGATCTTCAGCGTCAGGCCGACGTCCTGGCGGTTGACCGTCTGGAAGGGGTTGATCGTGCCGCCGGTGCTGGCGCCCGTGCCGGCGTAGGAACCGGTCACGAAGGGCACGTTCTGGCCGATGACGATGCGCGCCTCCTCGTTGTCCAGCGACACCAGGTTGGGCGTGGACAGCACGTTGGTGCCGCTCTGGCTTTCGAAGAAGTTCGCCACCGCGCCGAGCGTGTAGAAGCTGCCCACCTTCTTCAGGATGCCGATGTTCAGGCCGGTCGGCACGGTGCCGTTGCTCAGCGCACTGGAGACGCCGCTGCGGCCGCCGGCCACGGCCGCGGTGCCATTGATGATGTTGGACAACCCGGTGCCGAAGTTCGTGCCGGCGCCGACGATGCGGGAGTCGCCGCTGTTGCCGAACAGGTTCTGCCACTGCACGCCGATCTGGGCGGCGCGCGAGTTGTCGATCTTGACGATCAGCGACTCGACGTAAACCTGCGCGCGGCGGGCATCGAGTTGCTCGATGACGGCGCGTACCTGGCGGTACAGCGGCTCGGCGGCCGTGATGATCAGCGAGTTGGTGGCCGGGTCGGCCTGCACGAAGCCGCCCGTGGACGGGCCCGCCGAGGCGGACAGCGGCGATGTCGACGCGCCCGAGGCCATGCCGCCGGTGCCGCCGCTGGTCGTCGCGCCGTTGTTCAGCGTGTTGTTGGTGCCGCTGAAGCTGTTGCCCGTGTTGTTGCCGGTGTTGCCGAAGCTGCCGGTGGTCGTGCCGGACCCGCTGGTGCTGCCGGTGCTGCCGGACGAGCCGGCGCCGAAGGCCGCGCGCAGCACGGTAGCCAGCTTCACGGCATCCGCGTTCTTCAGGTAGACGACGCGGATGGTGTTGCCGCCATCGACGCTGGGCTGGTCGAGCTTGTCGACCATGGAG
>SEEY01000105.1 GCA_004211235.1 Rubrivivax sp. | reverse complement strand
GTGTGGAGCTGGCGGCCAGCACGGCACTGCTGCCCGCCAGCTCCACACCCTCGGCCTTCAGCAGCAGCGAACGCGTGCGCTGCAGGGTGGGCTCGCTGAGGCGGAGGAGGTAGACGGTGGGCATGGCGGCAGGGGATACAACGGCGCGCATTGTGCGCGTTCCAGGCCCGAAACCCCCTAGTTTGCAGTCGCCATCCCCCTGTCCGGGCGGGGCGGTCTAGGCAGAGCGCTGGATGCTGCCCTGAGGCGCAAAGCTGCGCGCGCTGGCCAGCGGCCAGTAGACGCGGAAGGTGGCGTGCGGCAACTCGCCGCGCAGCACCGCGCCGGGCTCGACGAAGGGCAGCAGGTTGGCCAGCAGCTTGACCTCGTGCTTGTCCAGCCGGTGCACGATGTGCTGGGCGGTGATCTCCTGCGGATGGCACAGCCCCGCAGCCTCCACCAGTTCCTTCAGCGCCTTCAGCGTGCCCTGGTGGAAGTTGGCCACGCGTTGCGCCTTGTCGGGCACGACGATGGCGCGCTGGCGCACCGCGTCCTGGGTCGTCACGCCGGTGGGGCAGTGGCCGGTGTGGCAGGCCTGGGCCTGCACGCAGCCGAGCGCGAACATGAAGCCGCGGCCGGAGTTGCACCAGTCCGCGCCCAGCGCCATCAGCCGCACGAGGTCGAAGGCGGTGGTGACCTTGCCGGCGCAGCCGATCTTGATCTTGTCGCGCAGGTTCAGGCCCACCAGCGTGTTGTGCACGAGCAGCAGCCCCTCCTGCAGCGGCGCGCCGACGTAGTTGGTGAACTCCAGCGGCGCCGCGCCGGTGCCGCCTTCGGCGCCGTCGACGACGATGAAATCGGGCGTGATGCCGGTATCCAGCATCGCCTTGCAGACGGCGAACCATTCCCAGGGGTGGCCGATGCAGAGCTTGAAGCCGGTGGGCTTGCCGCCCGACAGGTTCCGCAGGTGCTCGATGAACTGCATCATCTCGATGGGCGTCGAGAAGGCGCTGTGGCGGGCCGGCGAGATGCAATCCACGCCTACCGGCACGCCGCGCGCGGCGGCGATTTCCTCGGTCACCTTCGGCCCGGGCAGCACGCCGCCGTGGCCCGGCTTCGCGCCCTGGCTGAGCTTGAGCTCGATCATCTTCACCTGCGGGTCCTGGGCGGCGGCCTGGAACTTCTCGGCGCTGAAGGAGCCGTCGTCATTGCGGCAGCCGAAATAGCCGGAGCCGATCTCCCAGATGAGGTCGCCGCCATGCACGCGGTGATGGGCACTGATCGAGCCCTCGCCGGTGTCGTGCGCGAAGCCGCCCTGCTTCGCGCCCTTGTTCAGCGCCAGGATGGCATTGGCGCTGAGCGCGCCGAAGCTCATCGCCGAGATGTTGAAGACGCTCGCCGAGTAGGGCTGGGCGCGACCGGCGCCGATGGTGATGCGGAAGTCGTGGCTCGTGAGATGAGTCGGCGCCAGCGAGTGGTTGATCCACTCGTAGCCGCGGGCGCCCACGTCCAGCTGGGTGCCGAAGGGGCGCTGGTCGGGGTCGCCCTTGGCGCGCTGGTAGACGATGGAGCGCTGCGCCCGCGAGAACGGCGCGGCGTCGTTGTCGCCCTCGACGAAGTACTGGCGGATCTCCGGCCGGATGAACTCCAGCAGGAAGCGCAGATGGCCGATGACGGGATAGTTGCGCAGGATGGAGTGCCGCGGCTGGCGCACGTCGTGCAGGCCCACCAGGGCCAGCGCGAGGAACACCACCACCACGACGCCGTCGACGAGGCCGCCCATCCAGCGGATGGCGAAGAACAACGCCAGCAGGCCGCACAGCACCCAGCTCAGATAGCGCAGCGGGAAATGCTGGTTGAGGCGTCGCGTCCAACCGGGCCAAGCAAGCATGAGGGGTCCTCTTCACCGTGACCGACGGATGCTAGCCCGGCGCCACTGACAATCGGCGCGCGTCAACCCTCAAGGCACTGTCGATGAAGTCCCTGTTCGCGAAACTCGGCTGGCTGTTCTCCACGTTCTGGTGGTTGCTGGACGGCACCCGCCGCACGCTGATGAACCTGTTCGTGCTGCTGCTGATCGTCATGGTCGTCACGGCCCTGATGTTCGGCGGGCCGAAGCCGCTGGCCGACAAGACGACCCTGGTCGTCAAGCTTGATGGCCAGCTCGTGGAGCAGTTCTCCGGCACCGTGCGCGAGCAGCTGCTCGCCCAGGCGCAGAGCCGCAGCCTGCCGCGCCAGACGCGCCTGCGCGACGTGCTTGCCGTGCTCGACCAGGCCGCCCACGACGACAAGATCAGCGCCGTGCTGCTGGACGTCGACGAGCTGCAGGGCGCGGGCCTGGCCGGCCTGCACGAGGTGAGCGCGGCACTGCAGCGCTTCAAGGCCAGCGGCAAGCCGGTGCTGGCCTATGGCGACAGCTTCAGCCAGCGCGGCTACTTCCTGGCGGCGCAGGCCAGCGAGGTCTATCTGCATCCGATGGGCATGGTCGGGCTGGAGGGCTTCGGCCGCTCACGCGTCTACTTCAAGGACGCGCTCGACCGCCTCGGCATCGCGCCGAACGTCATCAAGGTCGGCACCTACAAGAACGCCGTCGAGCCCTACATCGCCAACGGCCCGAGCCCCGCGACGCTGGAGGCCGAAGGCCTGGTCTACGGCGAGCTGTGGAACGGCTTCACAGGCGCCATCGAGAAGGCTCGCAAGATGGAGGCCGGCAGCATCGCGCAAGGCATCGCCGATCTGCCGCAGCGCCTGGCCGCCGTGAAGGGCGACCCCGCCCAGCTCGCGCTGCAGGCCAAGCTCGTGGACGGCCTGCGCACGCGCGACCAGATGCGCGAGCTGCTCATCACCAAGGGCGCGAAGGACGAGCAGACGAAGAGCTTCCGCCAGGTGTCGATGCCGGACTATCTGGCGCGCGTGAAGGACGCCGGCCCGCCGACGATGCTGCAGCCCGGCGTGGGCATCGTCGTCGCCGAAGGCGAGATCGTCGACGGCGACACCGGCCCGGGCCGCATCGGCAGCGACTCCACGGCGCGCCTGATCCGCAAGGCCCGCGAGGACGACGCGATCAAGGCCATCGTGCTGCGCGTGAACTCCCCCGGCGGCAGCGCCTTCGCGTCCGAGATCCTGCGCCGCGAGCTGGAGCTGACGCGCTCGGCGGGCAAGCCCGTCATCGTGTCGATGGGCGACGTGGCGGCCTCGGGCGGCTACTGGATCTCGATGAGCAGCGATGCCGTGATTGCCGACGCCGGCACCATCACCGGCAGCATCGGCGTGTTCGGCATGTTGCCGACGGCCGAGGGGCTGATGGACAAGCTGTCGCTGCACACCGGCGGCGTGCGCACCACCTGGCTCGCCGGCGGCCACGACCCGCGCCGCGCACTGGACCCGCGCCTGCAGGCGGTGGTGCAGGCCAGCGTCGACAACATCTACGCCCGCTTCACGACGTTGGCGGCGCAGGCGCGCAAGAGCACGCCGGAGAAGATCGACGCGGTGGCGCAGGGGCGCGTATGGACCGGCGCGCAGGCCTTGGAGCGCGGCCTGATCGACCGCCTGGGCAGCCTGGACGACGCGGTGCAGACAGCGGTGAAGCTGGGCAAGCTGGACGTCAAGGCGGGCGAGAAGCCACGCGTGGCGTATGTGGAGCGGGACGTCAGCCGCAAGGATCGGCTGCTGGCGTCGCTGGCGGATGTGGTGGCGCCGTCGATGGCGCAGGCGTTCGGGCAGGCGCTGGGGCTGGATGCGTTGCCGGCGCCTGTCGTCGAGGAACTCGGCGCGTTGCGGGAGCTGGCGAAGTGGTCGGCGCAGGGGCGGGTGGAGAAGGCGGCGGCGGTGCATTGCCTGTGCGGGGCGCCATAGCTGGCAGCTCGCTCGATACTTCTGGTTGGTGGCGAGTGCGGTGCCGGGAGTCCCGCCCGGCGGCGGGGTAACTTTCTTCTGCGGGGCCAGAAGAAAGTCACCAAAGAAGAGGCCCTGAATCCGCACGCCAGCGGGGTGTCGGGCTTGGCAATGGATGGCGGCCAGAAGCGACCCGCTGCGCTCTCGCTGCTGTCCTTGTCACCAGCACCGTTCATCGCACCGGCCGGCCGCTTAACGCGCGGCTGCACGCCGGGCTCACGAGGAATACCGAAGGCAGCGTCGCTCGGGCGACGCGACGGCTCGTTGCGCTTCGTAGGTTGGGGTGAGCACCGCGAACCCCAATAAGCATGGCACCGCTCGACGTTGGGGTTCGCTGCGCTCACCCCAACCTACCCGCGCCAAACCAGGGGAGCGTCGCCCCAGCGACGGTGTATTGCTCATGAGCCCGGCGTGCAGCCGGCGTTAAGCGGCGTGAAGGGGCGAGTGATGGCGCTCGTCACAAGGACAGCAGCGAGAGCGCAGCGGGTCGCGTCTGCCCGCAAAGCCGGTGAAGCTTTTCGCGCGCCGCCGTTCGCGGCGCCGCGGTCGTGTGCGGTTCAGGGCCTCTTCTTTGGTGACTTTCTTCTGGCCCCGCAGAAGAAAGTTACCCCGCTGCCGGGCGGGACTCCCGGCAATGCAGCGATCAGACGCACTCCTCGCAAAAGCAACCCGACGAGCCCTACGTGGAGACGATCAATACACCGGATCTGGCAACTGCTCCTTGGCCACCACCCGCTGCGTCGCCGCCCGCTCAAACACCCGCTTCAAATACGCCCCCAACGCCGGCCGCGTCTTCGCCGGATTCCCCTGCATCCGCGTCCAGCGGCACAGCATGAAGGCCAGCGGATCGACCGCGGTGTATTCAGAACCCAGGAACCATTCGCCACCATGGCGAGCCAGATGCGCGTCCATCTGATCCAGCATCGGCGCCACCTGCGCCTCCGCCCGAGCCTTCACTTCAGCACCGTCAGACGCCATGCGGTCCGGGTAGAAGTAGTGGATCAACATCGCCTGCAGCGTGTTCGTCAGCCAGACCATCCATTTGTAGTACTCGGCCCGCTCGGCCGTGCCCGGCGCCGGCGCAAAGCCCGGGTGGCAGTCGGCCAGGTGCATCAGGATCGCGGCCGTCTCGTAGAGCACCAGGTCGCCGTCGACCAGCGTCGGGATCAGCCCGTTCGGGTTGAGCTTCAGATAGGCCGGCGACTTGTGCTCGTTGTTGGCGCGGTCCACCGTGCGCAACGTGAAGGGGATGCCCATCTCCTCCAGCAGGAGGTGGGGCGCGAAGCTGGCGTTGCTGGGAAAGTAGTGCAGTTCGATCATGGCGGCGACAGGCTCGGGAAGGCGTGGACGGCGAACTTTACGTGGCCGACATGCCGCCGCAGTGCACGCAGCGCAGGCTGGCCACGTTGCCATTCCTCCCCGGCTCCAGGTTGAAGACGATGAAGACCCTGCTCCACGCCACCGCCGCCACGCTGCTCGCGCTGTGCGCCACCCTGCCCGCCCACGCGGATGTGCGCGTGCGCGCCAACATCGGCATGGTGTTCGACAACCGCTACCACCACGACCATTACTACCCCGCGCCGGGCTACGTGGCGCCCTACGTGCCGCGCGGTGCCGTCATCGTCGGCGGCGGGCCGCACCGCTACTGGTTCCACGGCGGTGTCTGGTATCAGCCCTACGGCCCGCGCTACCGCGTCGTCGCGCCGCCCTTCGGCGTCGTCATCCCGCTGCTGCCGCCGTCGTATGTGACGTTGACGCTCGGCGGCCTGCCCTACTACTACGCCAACGGCGTGTACTACCGGCCGGTGCCCGACGGCTATGTCGTCACCGCGCCGCCGCCCGAGGCCAACACCGCCCAGGTGATGCCGGCTCCGGCACCGCCCCCGCCACCCAAGGCCGAGCCGATCGTCTATCCGCGCAACGGCCAGTCGCCCGAGCAACTGGAGAACGACCGCCGCGACTGCAACCGCTGGGCGACGACGCAGCCGAATGCGCAGGCCGACAGCAGCGTCTTCAACCGCGCGGTGGAAGCCTGCATGGACGGCCGCGGCTACACCATGAAGTGATTCAGACGGTGCAACCGGCCTCGGCCGTCGCACCGCCTGCCCGATAGCGCACCGCCGTCATCTCCGCCAGGATGGAGAGCGCGATCTCCGGCGGCGTGCGGGCGCCGATGTCCAGGCCCACGGGGCCATGCAGGCGGCTCAGCTCGGCCTGCGTCAGCCCGAAGTGCTCGGCCAGCCGGGCCTTGCGCTTGGCCTGGTTGACGCGCGAGCCGATGGCGCCGACGTAGAAGGCCGCGCCCTTCAGCGCCTCCATCAGCGCCAGGTCGTCCAGCTTGGGGTCGTGCGTGAGGGCGACGATGGCCGTGGCGCCGTCGGGCTTGAAGGCCATCACCACGTCGTCCGGCATGTCGCGCGTCAGCGTCACGCCATCGAGCGCAAAGCCGTCGGCGTACTCCGCACGCGGGTCGCAAACGGTGACGCCATAGCCCAGCGCCAGTGCCATCTGCGCAAGGTAGTCGGTCATCTGGCCGGCGCCGATGACCAGCAGCCGCCACTGCGGGCCGTGGTGGCTGAAGAGCTGGCTGTCACTGAGCGTCAATGTGTCAGCGCCCGGTTCGGCATCCGCCAGCGTGGCGGCGCCGGTGGCGAGGTCCAGCGTGCGGCGCACGCGCTCGCCGCGGGTCAGGCGGTCGAGCAGTTCATCGAGGCCCGACTGCGGGCCGAGCGGCTCCAGCATCAGCTCCAGCGTGCCGCCACAGGGCAGGCCGAAGCGGCGGGCCTCCTCGGCGCCGACGCCGTAGCGCAGCGGCGTGGGCTTGTCGAGTTGCAGGCTGCCGGCACGCAGCTGCGCGATCAGGTCGTCCTCGATGCAGCCGCCGGACACCGAGCCGGCGATCAGGCCGTCGTCCCGCACGGCCACCAGCGAGCCCACCGGCCGCGGCGCCGAGCCCCAGGTGCGCGTGATCGTGCCCAGCACGACGCCGCGCGCTTCAGCGAGCCAGCCGGCCGCCGTACGCAATACATTGAGATCGAGGTTGTCCATGGCTTCGCTGCAGGTCGGGCGCCACCATACCCGGAACCTCTTCTACCCGCAGCCGGCGGGCCACGTCACCAGGCGTAGCTCGCGCCGAGCTGGCCGAAGGTGGCCTGGCTGCCCTGCGGGCCGTGGCTGCGGCCGACCGCGGGCGCCAGCGTCCAGCCGCCGCCCATCGGCACGGCGGCCTTGAGCTGTGCGGTGCGCAGGCTGCCGCCGTCCTGCAGCCGGTCACGCAGGACCTCACCAGTGACGGCGACCTGGTTGTCGAAGCGCCAGGTCGCGCCGACCTGCGCGCTGCGGGCCAGTGCCAGTTCGTCGCGGTTGACGATGGATGGGCGCGGCTGCAGCAGGCCCAGCGGCCCGCCGGAGCCGGTCTGCGTCGTCGTCTCGTTGAGCTTGTAGCGGTTGCGCATCGCTGCGCCGTGCACCGTCAACTTGCTGCCCACAGCCACCGCGCCATGCACCCCGACGCCGCGACCGCGCAGGCGCTGGTCGGTGGTGGCACTACGCGCCTTCGCACTGCGATGCGTCGCGTCCAGTCCGACGCTGACGCCGTCCACCGGCCGCACGTCCGCCGCGGCGGCCCAGTCGGTCTGGTTGAAGGCGCTGCCGTCGCGGCGGCGGCTGGCGTCCAGCGTGGCTTGCCAGGCGCTGCCGGCCACGCCGACGCCGGCGGTGACCTGCTTCGGCCTGACGGTGTCGACGCTGCGCGACGTGCCGGCGCCGACGTTGACCCAGGCGCGCTCGCCGACCGGCAGCGTCAGGGAAGCCGCGGCCTGCTGGTTCTTCAGCGAGTCGCGCTGCGCGGCGACGCTGATGGCGCGGCGGCCGGCATTGGGCGCGAGTTCGTCGGCGTGCGCGAGGGCAGGCAGGGCCTGCAGGGCGGCCAGGGCGGTGAAGGACAGGCGGTTGGACATGGCAGGCTCCTCGATGTTGTTGGCGGGGCCGCGTGTTCTCGTGGCCCCCTCAACCTGCACAACGCTTGCCGCGCCGCCTTTCTTCCCGGCCCGGTTGAAACCGGATGTTTACGGAAATTCCTTCAACGTCGCCGTGTTCGAGCCCCCCTTGCAGCGCGCCGGCTCGCCCTTGTCGTTGGCGATGCGCTCGATGCTGCCCTTGTCCACCAGGCAGACGGTGATCATGTGGCGCAACTTCACGCCGGGCGCGTCGGGCACCTCGATGGCGCGATCCAGCAGCACGTCGGGCTGCAGGAAGACGCTGTAGATGCCCAGGCCCCAGGCCTCGTGCGTCGTCACCGTGTCGGCTACCTTGTACGACGCAAATCCACGGTTAGCGCGGCCGGTCGGGCTGGTCCACTGGCCTTGAGTCGGCGGGTCGTAGGGCAGCTCGGACTGGTAGAAGTAGACCCGCCCGCCGTTGCCGCGCCAGAGCACCTGATGCTGCTGGAAGTGCTCGACGAAGAGGCCGTAGATCGTCACGTCCTCGCCGTCGACGACGAGGCCCTGGGCGGACGGGTTGCTCGTCCAGCCGACGCCCTCGCCGTGGTCGGCGCGCCAGAGCCAGGTGTGGTCCACCAGGGTGTCGTGGGCATTGACGCGCAGCGCCGTGTGCACGCGGCCCGGGGCGGCGCCGCCGACACGGAAGAACACGTCGTGCAGCACGGTGGGGTCGGCCTGGTGGCGGGCCTTGCTGCGCGGCGGGCCGACCTCCATCAGCAGCCCGGAATCCTCGCGGCCGGCGTCCAGGAACAGGCCGCCAATCGTCAGGCCGTCGACGTCGGCGGTCTTCAGCAGCGGCACGCCGTTGTCCGAGCGCAGCGTCGGGAAGCCGATGCCCAGCACCACCGTGCCGGGGCGGCTGACCTGCAGCGTCTCGGTCAGCAGGTATTCGCCCGGCGTGAACAGCAGATGCCTGCCGGCGGCGAGCTGGGCGTTCAGCGCGGCGGCCGTGTCGCCGGGCCGCGCGATGTGGAAGCGCGCGATGGGCAGCGTCCGGCCCGGCGCCATGCCTTCGGCCCAGGAGATGCCTGCGCTGTCGCGCCGCAGCGCCGGCACGCGCACCGCGTAGCTGCCGTCCTTGTCGATGAAGAGCCAGGGCTTCTCGCGCACCAGCGGCGTCCGGTCCACGCGGGTGAAGCGCGCGCCGGGCGTGGGGAATTCACCGGCCGGCGCCTGCGGCACGCCGACGAAGACCATGTTCCAGTTCGAGCCCGTCCAGCTGCCCCACTCGCTGTTGCGCGAGATCCATTGCTGCTGCGTCGCCGAGTCCACCCGGCCGTCCACCCGCACGTCGGCAAACCAGCCGCCGCTGGCCCAGCCCTGCTTCTGGTTCAGCCGCATATTGCCGCGCACATGCATGCGCCGGAACGGGATGGCCTGGGACACCGCCCACTGCATGGTGTTGTCGCCGATGCCCAGCGTGGGCGTCACCGAGAAGTTCTCGGCGCCGCGCCAGAAATTGGTGGTCGCGTTGTCGTTGTCGAGCAGCGCGGTGGAGCGGAGGTCGCCGATGACGTGCACATCGTCAGGCTGCGCGCCCAGCCCGAGCACCTGCGTGAAGAAGCCGACCGGAATGCGCAGGTCGCGGTAGGTGCCTGGCTTGAGCAGGATGGCGTCGCGGCGCGGCCCGAAGTGGTTGGGCTGCTGGGCCGCGCCGCGACGCCATCCTGCTCAAGCCAGGCACCTACCGCGACCTGCGCATTCCGGTCGGCTTCTTCACGCAGGTGCTCGGGC
>SEEY01000764.1 GCA_004211235.1 Rubrivivax sp. | reverse complement strand
CTTAGCGAGGTGCGGCGGCCAAGGCGACTGACGAATTAGGGGCAGCCGAACAGCGCGGGCTGTCCGTCCAGCAACACGCCGAGCGCGTGCTGGCCGCCCTCGTTGGCTGAACTGCTTGGCTGAACTGCTCGCCCAGCCCCGCTGGGTCGAGGCCGCCCAGGCCCTGATCGGCGGGTGCGTGGACCTCGGCCCGCGGCAGGACGGCGCCGTCGCGCTGATGGAAGCCGTCTGCACCGGCCTGGGCGACCAGCTCTACCCGGCCTTCCTGCGTGTGCTCGCCGAGGTCAACCTGCGCGGGGAGTACGCCGCCCGTGCGGCCGTCGCACAGACGCTGGTCCACGCGCTCAGCCAGGGGCGGCTGCCCAGCGGCTCGCGCGCCGCCTGGGGCGCCTGGCAGCCCGGCGCCCAGCGGCGCAGCCTGGGCCCCATCGAATACCTGTGCCTGGCCGCCTGGCCGCAGCGCGGGCAGGCCGACCTGTCGCCCGAGCAGTTCCAGACGCTGGCCGGCGCCGTCATGGAGCTGCTGGACTGCGACGCCGAGGCCCGCCGCCTCTACGCCGATCACCTGGCCGCCGTGGCCGACGACCCGCTCGACGGCACGATGCCGCGCGAGGTGCGGGCGGGGCTGCGGGCGCTGGCGCAGAGCTGGCGCGGCCAACCGGACGCCAGCCAAGCCTGTCGGGCCTTTGTCGACAGCCTCGGAGCACTGCGGAGCAGCGGGCATGGCCCGCGTTGAGGCTGGCAGGGGCGCAGGCAAGGCGTGAGGAGGCCGCGGGCTGATGCCCGCAACGACGAGCAAGTGCAGCTGCCTTACCAGCGCCTCGTTGACCTCGCTGTGGCTGGGACCGCGCTGAGAACGTCGTACTCGTCGGCGGGCCTGGCGAGGGCAAGACCCACTTGACCACGGCCATCGGCGTGCAGGCGCAGGAGCTTTATCAGGAGGATGCGGCCTTCGCCGTCGTCCATCTGCCGCGCCGCGGGCATTTCGAAAAAGCCCCTGAGGCATAATTTTGAGATGAGCAAAAAGAGCCCAACGGGCGCGGGCGCGGAGGCGTTTGCTCCGCATGTGCCGCTGACGGAGTACTACGAGGACGAGGCCGCGCGGCACCGTTTTTTGCGGCGGATCTTCGACCAGACGGCGCCTGACTACGACCGGATCGAGCGCTTGCTCGCCTTCGGCTCGGGCCCTTGGTATCGGCGTCAGGCGCTGCAGCGCGCCGGGCTCGATTCAGGGCAGCAGGTGCTGGACGTGGGCATCGGCACGGGGCTGGTGGCGCGCGAAGCGCTGAAGCTGGTCGGGCCGAGCGGCTCGCTGATCGGCGTCGACCCCAGCGTGGGCATGATGGGCCAGGTGCAGTTGCCCGGCGTCGAGCTGCGCGAGGGCCGCGCCGAGGCGCTGCCAGTGGCGGATGCGAGTGCCGATTTTCTGAGCATGGGTTACGCACTGCGGCACGTGGGCGACATCGATGCCGCCTTCGGCGAATTCCACCGCGCGCTCCGGCCGGGCGGGCGCTTGCTGGTGCTGGAGATCACCCGGCCGGAGAGCGCCTTCGGCCGCACGCTGTTGAAGGGCTACATGCGCGGCGTGGTGCCGCTGCTGGCGCGCATCGTGGCGCGCAACAACCACACGCCGGAGCTGTGGCGCTATTACTGGGACACCATCGAGGCCTGCGTTTCGCCGGCCATGGTGATGGAGACCCTGCACCGTGCCGGTTTCGTGCAGGTGTCCCGGCGTGTCGAGCTCGGCATGTTTTCCGAGTACACGGCGCAAAAGGCCGCATGACCGTGCCCGGCCGGTGCGAAGCGCGCGTGATGCGGCGCGATGCGCAGAAGAACGTTCGGCGGGCGGGCCGCTCGGCCCTGAGTCGCTGGCTGGGGACGTCGTCATGACCACGGCCATCGCCAGCTGTGACGTGCTCGTCATCGGCGGCGGCCCGGCGGGGTCGACGATGGCGGCACTGCTTGCCCGTGAGGGCCGCAATGTCGTGTTGCTGGAGAAGGCGCACCACCCGCGCTTCCATGTCGGCGAGTCGCTGTTGCCGGCCAATGTCGCGCTGTTCGACGCGCTCGGCCTGCGTGCAGAAGTGGAA
>SEEY01000763.1 GCA_004211235.1 Rubrivivax sp. | reverse complement strand
GGCAAGGGTTGTTCGGTCGTCATCTCGGTGCGCGAAAGTTCAATGCAAAAAAGGGCGGACCGCGTCGACGTGGGGCGCGATGCCCTGGTTTCAAGAGGGGGGATTCGAAACGATTTGATCCGGGTCAACCCGAATCCGAGTCGTCCAGGGAGGCTGACCACCGGTCCCAATCCGCCAGCCGGCGGCGGTCCTGCTTGGTGGGGCGGCCCTGCTCGATGGTGTCGGCCGGCTCCGGCGCCAGGCGCCGCGCCTCCGCAGCGGCCTCCCGGGCGGTGATGCTGGCGGGGGTCTCGGCGTAGAGCAGTTGCGCCTTCGGGGCCGGGCCGCGCTGGCTGGACAGGCCGAGAACCGAGATCTCGCGCGTCATCTGGTTGATGCGGATCGTCAACACATCGCCGACCTTCACGTCCCGCGCCGGCTTGACTGGCACACCGCCCACGCGCACCCGGCCGAGGTTGATCTCGTCCACGGCGAGCGCACGGGTCTTGTAGAAGCGCGCGGCCCAGAGCCACTTGTCCAGGCGCATGCTCGACGGGGCGTCAGTCATTCCTTTGCCCCTGCGGCAAGTGCACGCTGCCGCTGCAGGGCGAGCGTGTCAGGATGAGGCGCTTCAGTCGACCAGCCCTGGAGATGGCGCTCGGCCAGGCCGGCCAGGGCCCGCATGCCGGCCGGGTGGTCGTTCAGGCAGGGGATATAGGCGAAGCGCTGGCCGCCGGCCGCGAGGAAGGCGGCGCGCGCCTCCTGGTCGATCTCTTCGAGCGTCTCCAGACAGTCGGCCGAAAAGCCCGGGCAGATGAGGTCGACCGACTTGAGGCCGCCCTTGGCCAGTTGCACCAGGCTGGGCTCTGTGTAGGGTTGCAGCCATTTCGCCTTGCCGAAGCGGCTCTGGAACGTCACGAGCCATTCACCGTCCTTGAGGCCGAGCGCCTCGGCCAGCAGACGGCCGGTCTTCAGGCATTCGCAGTGGTACGGGTCGCCGAGGTACAGCGTGCGTTCGGGCATGCCGTGAAAGCTCATGACGAGCTTGTCGGCGCGGCCATCGCGCTGCCAGTGCTCGCGCACCGTCTGGGCCAGTGCACCGATGTATCCGGGCGCGTCGTGATAGCGGTTGATGAAACGCAGTTCGGGCACGTGCCGCGTCTGCAGCGCCCAGCGGGCGACGTCGTCGATGACGCTGGCCGTCGTCGCGCCCGAGTACTGCGGGTAGGCCGGCAGCACGAGCACGCGCCTGACGCCTTCGCGCTTGAGTGCGTCCAGCGTGGCGGCAATCGCAGGCTGGCCGTAGCGCATCGCGTAGGCCACGCGCACCTGCTGGCCCCGCTCGCCCAGCACGCCCTGCAGCAGCTTGGCCTGCTTGCCGGTCCAGACCTTCAGCGGCGAGCCCTCCGGCGTCCAGACCGTGGCGTACTTGGCCGCCGACTTGGCCGGCCTCACCCGCAGGATGATGCCGTGCAGGATGGCCAGCCAGATCAGGCGCGGTATCTCGACCACGCGCGGGTCGGCCAGGAACTGGGCGAGGTAGCGGCGCAGCGCCGGTGCGGTTGGCGCATCCGGCGTGCCGAGGTTGCAAAGCAGCACGGCCGTGTCAGGCCCAGCAGCTGCCGAGCCGTGACGCTGCGGCGGTTCAGGGAGAAAGGTCATGGGTCAGCGACGGGAGCGTGGACCGCCGAAGGCTTGCGGTTCGGTGTCTGCGAAGTGCAGCACCTCGAAGCGCACGGTGGGTGACTGCTCGTCGCCTGGCACGCCGCCCAGGCCGATCACGCCGCTGCCGTGCAGCGTGCAGCTGCCGCGCTTGAGGCTCAGCAGTTCGCCCGACTCGCCGAAGCGCACATACGTGCCGTTGTAGGAGAGGTCGGTCAGCTCGAAGCTGCTGCCGTGCCAGTCGATGCGGGCATGCGAGCGAGATACGCGCGCGTCGGTGATGCAGTAGGTCGCCTGAACGCTACGGCCGAGCACGATGGGCATGGCGCCGATGTCGAAGACGCGGTCCAGGTCCTGCCAGACGAGGCGCATGCCGTCGGGTTCGACGGAGCGCATCGGCTCGCCGAACTGCGTCGCGGTGTCGTCCGCGCCGAGCAGCACGGCGGCATCCATGCGGTA
>SEEY01000762.1 GCA_004211235.1 Rubrivivax sp. | reverse complement strand
GTCCTGGGCGGGGGACTTCGACAAGAAGGCGGCGGCCAGGTAGCCGGCGACCCGCACCGCTGCAATGCGCCCGCCTCGGCGGGCGTTCTTCTTGCGGTCCTCAGGTCAATCTGCGCGCAAGCACGAAGGCGCGCCGACCCGGGCCGGCACTAACATTGCCGCCCCTGAGAGGCCGCCATGAAACTGCTCGCGAAATTCAACCTGGTCTACCTGCTCGTCATGAGCCTGGGCATTGCGCTGAGCGGCTACATCGCCCGCCAGCTGCTGCAGGACAACGCGAAGCAGGAGACCGTCGCGAGCGCGCAGATGCTGATGGAAAAGGCGCTGGCGGTGCGCGCGTACACCAACACGCGCATCAAGCCGCTGCTGGTCTCGCAGATGACCGAAAAGTTCCTGCCCGAAACGGTGCCGAGCTTCTCGGCCACCGAGGTGCTCGGCACGCTGCTGTCCAAGCATCCCGAGTTCGCCTACAAGGAGGCGACGCTCAACCCGACCAACCCGCGCGACCGTGCGACCAGCTGGGAGGCCGACGTCGTGGGCCAGTTCCGCAGCCAGGCCGACCTGAAGGAAACCGTCGGCATGCGCGACACCCCTGCCGGCCCGTCGCTCTACATCGCCCGCCCGCTGCGCATCACCGACCCGGCCTGCCTGGCCTGTCACAGCAGCGTCGACGCGGCGCCGGCCACGATGGTGGCCCAGTACGGCCCGGCCAACGGCTTCGGCTGGAACCTCAACGAGGTCATCGGCGCGCAGATCGTCTCCGTGCCGCTGGGCGTGCCGCTGGAGCGTGCCGACAAGACCTTCAAGGTCTTCATCACGTCGCTGGTGGGTGTGTTCGTCGCCGTGGGCATCGTGCTGAACCTGATGGTCTGGATGCTGGTGGTGCGCCCCGTCACCCGCCTGTCGGCGCTGGCCGACCGCGTCAGCCAGGGCGACCTGGACGCGCCCGAGTTCAGGACCGGCGGCCGGGACGAGATCGCCACGCTGTCCGACTCCTTCTCCCGCATGCGTGCCTCCGTCGTGCAGGCCATGAAACTGCTGGACGCCTGAACGCGGCTCATCTGATTCCATGGCCACGACGAAGCATCCCGCCCAGCTGGGCAAATACCGCATCACCGACGTGCTCGGTGAGGGCGCGATGGGCGTCGTCTACAAGGGCTTCGATCCGGACATCCAGCGCACCGTCGCGCTGAAGACCATCCGCACCGGCCTGGACGCCGAGGACGACAGCCCCGGCGCACCGGCCTCGCGCTTTCGCAATGAGGCGCAGGCCGCGGGCCGCCTGCATCACCCCGGCATCGTCGCCGTCTACGACTTCGGCCGCACCGAACAGGTGGCCTTCATCGCGATGGAGTTCGTCGAGGGCCGGTCGCTCGCGAGCTATCTGAGCGCCAAGGTGCGCTTCACCGACAGCGACATCCCCGGCATCATGAGCCAGCTGCTGGACGCCCTCGGCCATGCGCATGAGAAGGGCGTCTGGCACCGCGACGTCAAGCCCGCCAACATCATCATGACGACGAGCGGGCGCCTGAAGGTGGCCGACTTCGGCATCGCCCGCATCGAGTCGCAGAACCTCACGCAGACCCACTACATGGTGGGCACGCCCAGCCACATGGCGCCCGAGCAGTTCCTCGGCAAGCCGATGGACCGGCGCGTCGACATCTACGGCGCCGGCATCGTGCTCTACCAGTTGCTCACCGGCCGCGCGCCCTTCGTCGGCACGACCGAGGCGCTGATGTACAAGGTGGTCAACGAGCCGCCGCAGCCGCCGTCGACCGTGGAGGGCGCCGACCGCCCCGGCTGGTTCGACGCCATCGTCGCCCGGGCTCTGGCCAAGCGGGGCGAGGACCGCTTCGCCGACACCGACGAGTTCAAGCAGGCGCTGCTCGACGGCGTCGGCCAGAGCATCGACGACACCGCCTGGGAGCGCACGCTGATGATGGCGCCACCGCGCCCGGCCCGCCCGCCGCTGTCGCCCCCGACCATCGCGCCGCCGTCCACGGCCGGCGCCTCCAGCGGCGCGATGGTCGGGGGCGACAGCGGCGGGCGGGCCGGGCGCGGTGGCGCCATCATCAGCGTGCGCTCCCAGGCGGTGTCGTCG
>SEEY01000761.1 GCA_004211235.1 Rubrivivax sp. | reverse complement strand
GGCTGAAAACAGTATGCCAGAGTGGCTGTACCTTTTGATGGGCAGCGACCAGTACATCGTGCAGCATCTGCAAGGAGAACAATATAGGTGTGGCCCGCTGACACAGCAGGTCTCTCGTCTCCCAAAGCTCCTTGAGCAGCTGCCTGAAGGTATCGGTCGTCTCGGGGAAGGGCCGGCCGGTGTCGTGCTCCTGCTGGCCGAGGAACCTGCCGTCCAGCCAGACCTGGATGATCCCGGCGCCGCCGCCGCCGAAGAACAGCTCCAGCTGCAGCGGCTTGGCGTCGCCCGTCGTGAAGCGGCCGCGATACCAGACGTCGCCGTGGTGGAAGCCGTAGTCGCTCATCGCCAGCACCGGCTGGCCCTTGTCGGGCGCGGTGTAGACGTTGGCGGCCGAGGCGGTCGCGTCGGTCTTGCGCCAGGCGCTGTCGTCGAACTTGGGATCGGCCTCGAGGGAGTCGAAGCGGCGCGTCCAGTTCAGCTGCGCGAGGTCGGGCAGCTTGACGACGTCGGGGCCGGGCAGGGCGGCGCGGGCGGTGAGGCTGAAATGCTGCGCTGCTGTGGGGACGGTCTGGCCGTTGAAAGTCAGTGCCGTGATGCCATCCGGCACCCAGGCGCGGAGCGCGCTCGGAGCGGTCGTGTCGCCAGTCAGCTTCAGCGTCTTGCCGTCGACCGCGCCCGTGCGAACAATCCCTGAGCTCTGCACCAGCACCGCCTGGTCACCGGCCTTCAGGCGCCAGAACTGCTGGCCGGTCTTCTCGTCAGCCAGCAACAGCAGCAATGGCGCGCGGCCACCGCCGCTGATCAGCACCTCGATCAGGCCGGTGTGCTGGTAGTTCAGCCGCAGGTCGCCGCTCTTGGCATCCCAGTTCACCTGCGCCTGCCCGCGCAGCAGCTTCGCGCTCGGCTTGGCTGCATAGCGCAGCACGGTCTCGCCGTCATCGCCGTTGCGGCCGTAGAGCAGTGCAACGTCGCGCCCGCCCTGCTTCAGTTGCGCCTGCAGCTCGCTCGTGCTGTAGACGAGGTGCTGCCGTTCCAGCGCGTAGCTGGCCAGCAGCAGCTTGGCGTCCTGGCCGGTCAGCGTCAGCTTGCCGGCCTGCGGGATCTGGTAGCTGCCGTCCTTCGTCTGCAGCCTGAAGCCGAAGGCCTCGGTGCCGGACAGTTGGTTGTGCTGGGCCAGCAGCACATGGCTGCCGAGCGCCTTGTTGACGTTGTGATAAAGCCGGACCTTTGGATTGCCGGGGTCGAGCACCTCGCCCTTGTCCATCTGCGCCAGCACCGGTGTGGCGGCCTGAACGAAGCCGCCCATCTGCTTGAGCACCAGCGCCTTGTCGCGCATCACGCGGGCCTCGCTGATGGGCGCGCCGTAGTCGTAGCTCGTGTAGACGATGGGCCCCGGCTGCCAGCCCCAGCTGGTGCCGCCAAACGCCATGTAGATCGAGTGGATGGTCAGCGAGTTGATGAGGCTTGACCCATAGAAGACGCGCTGGTAGCCGCCGCCCTGGCGCTTCGCCGTGCACTCATAGGTGCCGTTGGAGCCCCAGTAGTCGAACCAGCCGGCGCCTATCTCGGCGACAAAGCCGGGCGTGTTGGGCGAGGCCAGCGAGCCGACCTTGGGATAGTTCTTGCCGTAGATGCCCCAGTCCGGCGCCGGCGCCGGCGTGCCGGGTTGCGCGTCCACGCTGCACACGCCGCCGGGGTAGCCGTCGAAGGCGTAGATGTCGGTCGGGCCGGGGTTGGCGAAGGGGGCGGTGGAGTTCTTCGGCGTCCAGTCAGGCAGGCGCGAGGCGGCGTTGTGGAACAACGGCACGGTGATGCCGTCGGCGCGGGCCTTGTCCGCCAGATGCTGCATGTGGCGGATGTTCTTGGGGTTCACCGCGAACAGCTCGTTTTCCAGCTGGTAGGCAATGACGCTGCCGCCGCCATTGGTGATCTGGTGGCGGGCAATGATGGCGTTGATTTGCGTCATCCACTCGTCCGTGGCGGCCTGGTACTCGGCCGCATCGGTGCGCGCTTCGGCACGCTGGCGCAGCAGCCAGCCGGGGAAACCGCCGGCCGTCAGCTCGCCGTTGACGTAGGGGCCCATGCGGGCAATCACGTAGAGGC
>SEEY01000104.1 GCA_004211235.1 Rubrivivax sp. | reverse complement strand
AGGGAGGCGGGATCAGTATAGGAGGCCTCCTATAATCGCCGCCGCTCCCAGAACCCGACACTCACCGAGACATGAAAAAACTGCTGCAGATCTCGCTTGCCCTGGCCGCCGCCTTTGGTGCCGTTGCCGTCCAGGCGCAGGACGTCAAGGCCGGGGAGAAGAAGATCGCCATGTGCATCGGCTGCCACGGCATCATCGGCTACCAGGCCAGCTTCCCCGAGGTTCACAAGGTGCCGATGATCGCCGGCCAGAACGCCAAGTACATCGTTGCGGCACTGCAGGCCTATGCCAAGGGCGAGCGCAAGCATCCGACGATGCGCGGCATCGCCGGCTCGCTGAGCGAACAGGACATGACGGACATTGCCGCCTTCTATGCACAGCAGGCCGGCAAGCCGGCGGTTGCCGACGCAATTCCCGCGGCGCCCGCCAACGTCGCCGAGCTGCTCACCAAGGGCGCCTGCATCTCCTGCCACGGCGCCAACTTCAGCAAGCCCATCGACCCGACCTATCCCAAGCTCGCCGGCCAGCATGCCGACTACCTGACGGTTGCGCTCAAGTCGTACAAGCTTGAGAACAATGCCAGCGTGGGCCGCGGCAACGCCATCATGGCCGGACAGGTCAAGCAGTTCAGCAACGCGGAACTGAAGGCGATCGCCAACTACATCGCCACGCTGCCGACCGAGCTGGCCACGGTGCCGCAGCCCAAGTTCCGCTGAACACCCAGCATCCCGCAGGCCGCCCTCGAGGCGGCTTTTTTTCGCCCTGAGGAAGCGGCACAGACCCTGATGTCGCCGCTGCCGAAAGCGTGCAGGGCTGCACAGCGGCGGCGGGTCCCGCCGCAGATACTTGGCGTTACAGGGACAACGCCGCCATGCTGAAGAAAATCCCGACCACCGACGTGTGCCTGGGCATGTTTCTCCAATCGATGGAGGGAGCCTGGCTTTCGCATCCCTTCTGGAAGACCAAGTTCGTGCTGTCGGACCCGGCCGATCTGGCCTCGCTGCGGGCCAGCGGCGTGCCGGCCGTGTGGATCGACATCAGCAAGGGCAGCGACGTGCCGGCGGTGGAGCAACCCCCCACGGCCGGCCCCGCCGTGGCGGTGTCCGCGCCGCCGCCCGAGCCGGCGAGAGTGGCGCTACCGCCATCGCCCGCGCCGCAACCCCAGCCCCGCACCAGCATGGAAGCCGAACTGGACCGCGCGAGCCAGGTGCTGGGTCGCGCCAAGGGGGCCGTCACCGCGCTGTTCAACGAGGCGCGCCTGGGCCGGGCCATCGACAGTGATTCCTGCCTGCCCATCGTCGACGAGGTGACGTCATCGCTGACGCGCAACCCCTGGGCCTTCGTCAGCCTGGCGCGGCTGAAGGACAAGGACGACTACACCTACATGCACTCGGTGGCCGTGTGTGCGCTGATGGTGTCGCTGGGTCGCCATCTCGGCCTGAACGACGATCAGGTTCGCGAAGCAGGTCTGGCCGGCCTGCTGCACGATGTGGGCAAGATGCTGATGCCGCTGGAGGTGCTGAACAAGCCCGGCGCGCTGACCGACGCGGAATTCACCGTCATGCGCAGCCATCCGGAGCGGGGCTTCGAGCTGCTCAAGGACGGTGCCAAGGTGCCGGCCTCTGCCCTGGACGTCTGCCTGCACCACCACGAGAAGCTGGACGGCAGCGGCTACCCGCACAAGCTGGCCGGAGAGCAGATCAGCCTGCTGTCGCGCATGGGCGCGGTCTGCGATGTCTACGACGCGATCACCTCGTCGCGTCCCTACAAGCAGGCCTGGGACCCGGCCGGTTCTCTGCAGCGCATGTCGCAGTGGAAGGGTCATTTCGATCCGAGCGTGTTCCAGGCCTTCGTCAAGAGCATCGGCATCTATCCGGTCGGCACGCTGGTGCGCCTGCAGTCGGGAAGGCTGGCCGTGGTTGTGGAGCAAAGCGCCGGCTCGCTGGTGGCGCCGCGGGTGAAGGTGTTCTATTCGACGAAGTCGAACATGCCCATTCCCTTGCAGGTCATCGACCTGTCGGCGCAGGGCGTCACAGAGCGGATCGCCGGCCGCGAGCCGCCCGAGACCTGGAATTTCACCCACCTCGAGGAACTCTGGAATCCGAACGCGAAACGATAGACGCAGATCGAGTTTTGCGGGTATTGCCGCGCTCCTAAACTGCCGCCGGTTCGGTTGTTGGATGCGCGAGATGAAACGTTGGATTGCTGTGGCCCTGCTGGGCCTGTCCCTGGGCGCGGGCGCGCAGACGCTGCGCTGGGCCAGCCAGGGCGATCCGCAGACGATGGATCCGCACTCGCAGAACGAGACGCTGACGAACAACATCAACTCGCAGATCTACGAGCGGCTGACGAGTCGCGATGCCAGGCTGGCGCTGGTGCCCGGCCTGGCGACTGAATGGAAGCAGACCGGCCCGCTGGCCTGGCGCTTCAAGCTGCGCGCGGGCGTGAAGTTCCATGACGGCACGCCGCTGACCGCGGACGACGTGGTGTTCTCGGTGCAGCGCGCCAGGGAGCCGACCTCGCAGGTGGCCGTCTATGCCAACGCCGTCGGCACCGCGAAGCGCGTCGACGACTTGACGGTGGACTTCCAGCTCGCGACCTTCGACCCGATCTTCCTGCAGCACATCGACCAGCTCGTCATCCTGAGCCGCAAGTGGTGCGAGGCCCATCACGTCACGAAGCCGCTGGACTTCAAGAACCGGGAAGAGAGCTACGCGTCCACCAACGCCAACGGCACCGGCCCCTTCCAGCTGGCAAGCCGCCAGCCTGGCGTCAGGACCGTGCTCAAGCGCAACCCGAACTGGTGGGGCAAGTTCAGCGGCAATGTGCAGGAGGTCGTCTACAGCCCGATAGCCAGCGACGCAACGCGGCTGGCCGCACTCGTGTCCGGCGAGATCGATCTCGTCAACGACCCCGCGCCGCGGGACGTGGCCCGGCTGCGCAACACGGCCGGCGTGAAGGTCATCGACGGCCCCGAGAACCGCCTCGTCTTCATCGGCATGGACCAGGCGCGCGACAAGCTGCTCTACGGCAAGGTGCCAGGCAACAAGAATCCGTTCAAGGACGTGCGTGTGCGCCGGGCGCTCTACCAGGCCATCGACATCGAGACGATCAAGGCCAAGCTGATGAGCGGCCAGTCGGTGCCCACCGGCGGCTTGACGCCGTCGAGCAGCGCGTCCTTCGACGACGCGGCCCTGCAGGCGCGCCTGCCCTATGACCTGGCCGCGGCGCGCAAGCTGATGGCCGATGCCGGGTTCGCGGACGGTTTCGAGGTCACGCTGGACTGCCCCAACAACCGCTACATCAACGACGAGGAAATCTGCGTCGCTCTGGCCAGCATGTGGGCGCAGATCAAGGTCAGGGTCAAGGTCAACGCGAGCCCGCGCGTCGTCCACTTCCCCAAGCTGGAAAAGCTCGACACCAGCCTGTTCATGTACGGCTGGGGCGGCAGCATCACCGATGCCGAGGTCATCCTGACGCCGCTCTATCGCAACCGCGGCGCCAAGGGTGTGGGCGACTACAACTACGGCAACTTCCGCAACGACCGGGCGGACGCGCTGGCGGCGCAGAGCAGTGTCGAGACCGACCCGAAGAAGCGCGAGCAGCAGATCCGCGGTGCGCTGGCGGCGCTGCGCGAGGAGGTCAACATCATTCCGCTGCACCGCCAGGTCATCCCCTGGGCGGCGCGGGCCAATGTCACGCCGGTGCATCGGCCGGACAACTTCGTCGAGCTGGCCTGGGTGCAGATCAGCCGTTGATTCAGCCCGTTTAACGGCCCATCGCGGCGCAGCCCGCGGCGGCACACTGGCACGAAGCCCCGCTCCCTGCCCGTGCCATGCCGTACCGCCTCGCCGCTCTCGTCCTGACTCTCCTCCTTGCCGCCTGTGGTGGCGGCGGCGGCGGTGGCGGAAGCGATCCCGGCACGCCCACGCCGGCGACGCCGCCGACGCTGCGCGGCGTCGCCGCCACTGGCGCGCCGCTGGTGAACGCCCAGGTCAGCGTCGTCGACGGCCAGGGCAGGGCAGTCGGCACGGCCACCACGCATGCCGCCGACGGCAGCTACAGCCTGACGCTGTCGGCCACCAGCCCGTCAGCGCCGCTGTTCATCCAGGCCCGCGGCATGGATGCCGGTGGCAGCATGCAGGTGCTGCATTCGACCGTGCCGACGATCAGCGCCGCCATGGTCGGCCACGTCACGCCGCTGACGAACGCCGTCGTCGCGCTGGCCCTGGGCACCGAGCCCGCGCCGGTGTTCGCCGCCGCGTCCACCAGCGGCAGCCAGCTCACGCAGATGGCCACCGCGGTGCCGGCCGCGAGCGACTTCCTGAAGACGCTGGTCAAGACGCAGATCTCGGACCTCAAGCTGACCACGCTGGACCTGCTCGCCGACGCGGCCTTTGCGGCCAACAAGGGCGCGCATGACCTGCTCATCGAGAGCGTGCGCGTCGACCTCGCCCGCTCGCGCCTGAACGTGCCGCTGCTGCAGGTCGGCAACAAGTTTCTCGCCGGGCCGACGGCCGAGGTCATCGTCGAACTGCCCTCGGCGCAGACCGAGTTGTTGAAGACCACCGGCGCCACCCCCGCCAACGCCATCACCTCGACGCTGAAGGCGGCCACCAGCGCGACAGCGCTGCTCGCCAACCTGCCCGTGCTGGACGAACTCGGTGCGGCCTTGAACCAGCTCATCGCCCAGGGCAAGGATGTCAGCACGATCCTGACCCATGCGCTGGTCACCACCAGCTACGACAAGCACAACGGCCGCAGCCGCACGGACCTCGCCGCCATCCTGTCGGAATACACGACGGCCAACCGCCAGTTCGGCCGCTTCCAGCTGCTCGGCTGTGCCGACGACCTGCCGGCCACCGGCAACTGCAATCGGGTCATCGTGGGCGCCGCCGTCAGCGACAGCAGCGGCGCGGTCGTCGACCTGTTCAGCGATGTCGTCACCTACAACAAGGCGGCGGCCATCAGCAACAAGTGGAACCTGACCGGCAATGGCAAGAAGCTCGGCGTCGCGGTCCATCCGCTCGGTTTCGCCGCCAGGAAGGCCGACGGCACGGCGGACACGAGTCTGTCGCCCAATCCGGGCATCGGCCTGCAGGTCGAGATCCAGGCGCAGACGCCCGATCCGCTACCGACCAATCCGCCGGTGCAACTGCTCAGCTCCGCGACCGTGCAGACGCCTGGCGGCTTCAGCTTTCCGTTCGGCTTCTGCGACCGGCCGCAGCTGTGTGTGTCGGCGACGACCGGCGCCACCAGCCTCATCGCCACCGGCGGCGTCGGCGACCTCGCCATCCAGCGCGCGGCGTCCGGCTGGATCGGCAGCGCCGACAGCGTGCGCGGCGCCAAGCTCGTCGTCGGCTACACGATCGGCAGCGTCATCGAGGCGCGCAGCGCCTATCTGCGCGCCGATGTGCTCGCCGATCCGGCCGCGGCGCGTTTCCCCGCCATCGACGGCCTGACCGCCAATCTGCAGCTGCGCGCCACCGACCTGCAGGCCGGCACGCTGCAGGGCGGCCCCTTCAACTGGGCGGCCTGGCAGGCGGCCAACCCGGACCTGCGCCTCATCGAGATCAAGCGCGTGTTCACGCCTGCCGCGGGCGGCGCGCCCACCGTGCTCGACACCCTCGTGCCGCTGCCGCCGAAGACGTCGATGGCCAGCCTCGGCGCGGCCTACGCGCCGACCGCCACCGCCAAGGCCGAGCTGTGGCTGCAGGCCATGGATGCCCAGGGCCGGCGCTTCCACACCCGCTACACCGGCAGCCCCTGACGTCCCCCGGCGTGACGCCGGTCGGCCTCGTGCAAACCCTGGGCCGAACGGCGCATTTGGTATCGCTATCATTGCTTGAGATCGATCAAACAATGGTGGAGACATGCTGAATTCGAGCGTTGCAATGCGAGGTGCGTGGGCGCGCGGGATCGCGCTGCTGGCCCTGGCGTTGACGGTGGGCTGCGCCCAGCCCCCAAAGGGCCCGCCAGCTGGCGCGCCCTGGACGGCGGCCTGGGGCAGCGCGCAGCTGGAGCAGGCCGCGCCGGCTCCCGGCGTGCCCGAGCTGGCCAACGGCAAGCCCGTGGCGACCGTGTGGCGCCAGCCGCTGCGCGACGTGACGTTGCGCCAGGTGGTGCGCGTCACGGCGGCCGGCACGGCACTGCGCGTGCGCGTCAGCAACCTGTTCGGCCGGGAGCCGCTGCAGCTCGATTCGGCGAGCATCGCTCTCGTGCAGGGTGAGCCCGGCACACAGCAGCCGGTGCTGCAGGCCGGCAGCCAGCGCGTGCTGACCTTCGCCGGCCTGCGCAGCCTGACGCTGGCACCCGGCAGCGAAACCTGGAGCGATCCGGTCGATCTGGCCGTGCCGCGGCTGGCCGACCTCACCGTGCAATGGCATGTGCTGTCGGCGCCAGCCGTGGCCACGGTGCATCCGGGCTCGCGCATCCAGAGCTGGGCGGTGGCGGGGCCGCGTACCGACGCCGCCTGGCCGGACGCCGCGGCGCGCGACGGCTGGTGGCACCTGGCGGCCGTCGACGTGCGCGCGGTGGTGCCGCAAGCCGTGCTGGCCGCCACGGGCGATTCCATCACCGACGGCTACGGCGTCACGGCCGGCAGCTATCAGCGCTGGACCGACGCGCTGGCGCGCCGCATCGCTTCGACAGGCCGCGACGCCGCCGTCATCAACACCGGCATCGGGGGCGGCCGGCTGCTGCGCGACGGGCTGGGCCCGAACCTCGTGTCGCGCTTCGACCGCGACGTGCTGGAGCGCAGCGGCGTCACCCATGCCGTGGTGCTGATCGGCGTGAACGACCTGGGCGTCAGCCACCGGGGCCGCCCCACGACGGCGGAATCGCGCGCGGCGCTGCTGGCCGAACTGAAGGGCGGCTTCACGGCCGTCGCGACGCGGGCCCGCGAACGCGGCGTCTGCCTGCTGGCGTCGACCGTGATGCCGTACGGCGGCAGCGGCTACTACCAGCCCCAGGCCGAGAACGAGGCCGACCGTCAGGCGCTGAACGACTGGATCCGCACCTCGGGCATCTTCGCCGGCGTGGTCGATTTCGACGCCATCGCCCGCGACCCGGCCCGGCCGACCCACCTGCGCGCCGACTGGGACAACGATGGACTGCATCCGTCGATGGCCGGCTACCGGGCGATGGCCGATGCCTTCCCGCTGGACTTCCTTGAGCGGCGCTGTGCACCCGCGGCTGTCACCGGGACGGCGATGCCCGCCGGGTTGACGCGTTAGGCCGCCAGGCTCGCGGCCTGGGCTGGATTCGCCAGTCTTGGAGTCCGCCTGCCGGTGTTCAAGCAGAACAGGGCGGTCTGCGTCCCTGGAAGTTGAAGCGCTTCAAGGCAGGTTGTCCTTCAGGAAGATCTCGATGCGGATGCGCTCGTCTTCGGCCTTGCCGCGCTGCCGCGCCAGACGCGCCAGCGCCACCCGACAGGCGGCCCGTGCCTGCAGGCGGGCGTTCTGGCCGATGACCGCGCTGGCGCAGCCGTCCAGCAGCGCGGCGCGGGTATGGCTGGTGAGCTCGTGGCAGACCCAGGCCACGAGCCCGGCGCCGCCCGCTGCCCGCAGTTCCGCATGCACGCCGGCATTGCCGGCACCGATGGTGTAGAGCCCGACAAGATCGGCGTGGCGCGCAAGCAGCTGACGCACCAGCGCTCCACTGCGCTCGTCGCCGTCTCGGCTCTCCAGCGGGGCCAGCACCTCGAGCTGAGGGTGCTCGGTGGCCATCAGTTGCCGAAAGCCTGCCAGTTGCTCGGCATGGTCGTGCAGGCCGGGCGCGCCGATGACGATGCCGATGCGCCCTTCGCGGGGGCCGACGAAGCGTCCCATCAGCGAGGCTGCAGTGCGACCGGCGGCCAGATGATCGATCCCGACGAAGTGACTGCGATTGCGCGCCTTGATGTCGGACACCAGCGTCAGCACGCAGGTACCGTCGGCATCCAGGCGCTCGACGGCCTCCCGCACGAGGGGATCGTCCGAGACCATCAGCACGACGGCGTCGTACTGGCCGCGAAGCCGCCGCACGGCCGCGGCCGCGGCAGCCGGTGCGAAGGCGTCCGTCGTGCGGATCTCGGCCCGCGCGCCCTGCTCGCTCAGCCAGGGCGCCAGTGCGTGCAGTTCCTCGCGCAACTCGGCAACGAAGCTGTTCTCGCCGGAGGGCAGCAGGAAGCACAGAAGCCGGCCGTCGTTGTGCGACGTGAGTTGCGCACCGGGACGCTCGGCCAGCCTTTGCACCGCCTCGCGCACGCGCAAGAGCGTGCGTGCACTGACGCCGGGGCGCTGGTTCAGCGCGCGGTCCACCGTGGCCAGGCTGACGCCGGCTTCGCGCGCCACGTCATGCATGCGGGCCCGTGACTCAGCCAGTGGTGCATGAAGAAGCGGCGCTACGGCGTTGATCTGATCAGCCATTCTCAATCGGGTTGGTAGCGCTATCTTATGGAGCGCGGCGCCGTGGTTTGACGGTGTTTTCACCGAGGTGGCCTGATGGGAAGCGGGCGGGATTGCGACCGTTAACATGGACTGAGGCCGAGGCGATGCCCGCCCAGCGGTGACGAGGCCGAGCTGTTCCTGAACGGACGTTCTGTAGGCAAGCGCCGCAAGGGCGCCCCCGAGTGCCGGCTACGCCGGGACGATGTCGTCCACGGGCCGGGCGAGTTGAACCTGGGGCCACGCGCAAGGCCGGCCGTAGGGGACGGCGACCGTCTCGACCGCGGGCCCGGCAACGAAGCTCGCGCTCTAAGCCGACCGTGCCGACAGCCGCGGCCTCAGCTTCGTCACGCTGCAGGTCAGGGACGCGCAAGGCCGCACGGCGCCGCGTGCCGACGGCGGCACCTACTTCAGCGTGGAGGGCCCGTCGAACGTCCTCGCCACGGACAACGGCCACACGAGCAGCTTCGAGCCTTTCCCCTCAACGATGCGCAAGGCCTTCAGCCGCCGGCCCTGGCGATCCTCCGCGCCCGCCGAACTGACTTGCGCTGCCACTGAGACGACGCTGCCCCTCGCGCGAGCCCGCTTCGCTCGACGCCACCATGGCGCCGGCAGCCATCTCTCAGGAGGAGCGCCTGCCCATGTTGTCGCCAGGGGCGTCGGGCTCCGAGCCGAGCACCGTTTCGCCGATCGCGCGGCCCAGGGATTCGAGCGGCCCTTCGTCCCGTTGACCCTCTCCCGCGCGAGCGTCGCTCCGGTCGCTCCCCTGGGACTTGCCGGCGTCGCCGCCATGCGCACCGCGGCCCGTGAGGGCCTGCAATTCATCGATCCGTTGCGATGCCTGCGCCTTGGTCAGCTGGTCGTCGAAGGGCTGGTGGGCTTCCTCGCTCAGCGTCTTGAGGTAGGAGCGCTGGGCACCGGTCATCGGTTCATCGCCGGTGACCCACTCGTCCGGGTCCTTCTGCATGTTGCTTTCGCCGGCATGCTGCTGGGTGCGCTTGTCTGTCATGGAAGCCTCGCTGAAACATCGTCACAGCACAGCGGCAATCCGTGTTCCTGCGGCCCGGCGGCGTGGGCAGCGCCGCCGGCAGCCGCGGTCATGCTGGCGAATAGTCGAAGCGCGCAAACTCCGCCGCGCGCCCGCCGCCACTGGTGTCGAACGCCACCATGCCGACGAACGCGCCCGTGAAGGACGCATGCTCGCCACGCCCGCCTTCGTCGGAGATGACGCTGGCATCCAG
>SEEY01000760.1 GCA_004211235.1 Rubrivivax sp. | reverse complement strand
GACCATCACCGAGACCATCACCAACGGGCGCGAGGGCAACATGCCCGTCATGGCGCCGGCAGTCGGCACGAGCGAAGACGTGCGCAACGTCGCCCACTACGTGCTGTCGCTGTCGGACAGCCCGCACAACCCGCTGTACGCGCAGCTCGGCAAGCCCAAGTTCGCGGCCTGCGCCGCCTGCCACGGCTTTGGCGGCAAGGGCAATCCGATGCTCGGCGCGCCCAACCTCAGCGACAAGGTCTGGCTGCACGGCTGGGGCGAGGAGGCGGTCGTCGCCATGGTCAACAACGGCAAGCACAACGTGATGCCGGCCCACGGCGAGCGGCTGAGTCCGGAGCAGATCCGCGTGCTGGCCGCCTACGTCTGGGGCCTTTCAAACTAAGTCCCCATGGCCGATTCCGAAGCCGTCATCCGGCTCTACAAGTCCGAAGACAAGATCCACCCGCGCTCGGTGGACGGCTTCTACGCCCGGCTGCGCTGGGCCCTCGTGGCGCTGACGCAGCTGGTCTTCTACGGCCTGCCCTGGCTGAGCTGGGGTGACCGCCCGGCCGTGCTCTTCGACCTCGCGGCGCGGCGCTTCTATGTCTTCGGGCTGGTGCTGTATCCGCAGGACTTCGTCTACCTGACGGCGCTGCTGCTGATGTCGGCCTATGCGCTCTTCCTGTTCACCGCGGTGGCCGGGCGGGTGTGGTGCGGCTACGCCTGCCCGCAGACGGTCTACACCGAGCTCTTCGTGCTCATCGAGCGCTGGTTCGAGGGCGACCGCCATGCGCGGCTGCGGCTCGACAAGGCCGGCTGGTCCTGGAACAAGCTCTGGCGCAAAAGCGGCAAGCAGGCCGCGTGGATCGCGCTGGCGCTGTTCACGGGACTGAGCTTCGTCGGCTACTTCACGCCCATCCGCGAGCTGGTCGGCCTGTCGATGAGCGGCTGGGAGCTCTTCTGGGTGCTGTTCTACGGCTTCGCCACCTACGGCAACGCCGGCTTCATGCGTGAGCAGGTCTGCAAGTACATGTGCCCGTATGCGCGCTTCCAGAGCGCGATGTTCGACCACGACACGCTGATCGTCGGCTACGACGTGCTGCGCGGCGAGCCGCGCGGCAACAACGCTCTGCGCAAGAAGGGCAGTGACAAGGCCCAGCGCAGCCAGCCCTTGGGCGACTGCATCGACTGCGGCCTGTGCGTGCAGGTCTGCCCGACCGGCATCGACATCCGCAAGGGCCTGCAGTACGAGTGCATCAGCTGCGCAGCCTGCATCGACGTGTGCGACGGCGTGATGGACAAGATGGGAACGCCGCGCGGCCTGATCCGCTACGACACCGAGAACGGCATGTCGCAGCAGCTCACGGCTGCGCAGCGCTGGCGCCGTGTGTTGCGCCCGCGCGTGCTGATCTACAGCACGCTGCTGCTGGGCCTGAGCGGGGCCGTGCTCTGGAGCCTGTTGAGCCGACACGACTTCCGCGTCGACGTCGTGCGTGACCGCGCCACGCTGGCGCGCCAGGTCGAGGACGGCTGGATCGAGAACGTCTACCGCCTGCAGCTGATGAACGCGACCGAGGCGCCGCTGCAGCTCACGGTCGACGCCGACGGCCTGGCCGGCCTGCAACTCGGCAGCCGCACGGCCGTGACCCTTGGCCCGGCCGAGGCGCGCTGGGTGACCGTGGCGCTGCGCCTGCCGCCCGACGCGGTGCAGGGCGCCCAGCGCCTCACGCCCGGGGCCCATCCGGTGCACTGGCGCGTCAGCAGCGGTGCTGGCGACGCCGTCGTCGAGAAATCCACCTTCGTCGTGCCGCGCTGAAGCGGCAGGAGACTCAGCATGTCCAATCCCGTTGCCATCCGCTCCTCCGCCTGGCGTGAACCCATGGTCTGGCTTGTCGTCGCCGGCCCGCTGTCCGTCGTGCTCGCCAGCATGGTCACGGTGATGCTGTGCCTGCGCTACCCGGACCCGCCGCTGGCCACGCATGCCGCGGCCGAGGACATGCCCGCCATCGCAGCGCGCAATCACGCCGCGACCTGGTCGTCCTTCCTGACGGCCGGCGTGCTGGAGGCGCTGGTGTTCGCCGTGGTGGACCCGCACGAGTTGCGCTGGTTCGGCGCCGCACCCGTCGAGCTGACGGCGCAGGCCGTCTACACGGTCAGCTTCCTGATGTTCTGGGCCGTCAGCGCGCTCGGCTCCAGCCTCGCGCTGCTGCTGGTCAGCGTGCCGGCGGAAGAGGCACAGCCGCAGCGCCGCGCGCCGGGCTGGCCTCGCTGAGCGTGGCGCCTGTCGGCTCCGCATTCGCCACCACGCGCGCACCGCGGTCATAGGTCCAGTAGGCCCAGGCCCAGTCCAGCAGCACGACGAAACGGTTGCGGAAACCGATCAGGAAATAGACGTGGGCGAACAACCAGAACAGCCACGCGAAATAGCCTGAGAAGCGCAGCGGCCCGGCCGGCGTGTCCAGGTCGACAACGGCGCTGTTGCGGCCGATGGTGGCGAGGTTGCCGTAGTCGCTGTAGCGAAAAGCCTGCGTGGCCTCGCCGCGCAGCCGGCGCCTGATGTTGGCGGCGGCGCAGCGGCCCATCTGCTTGGCGGCTGGCGACACGCCGGGCACGGGCCGGGGTGGCTCGCCCGGCACATGGCTTTGCGCGGCAGCCAGGTCGCCGATGACCTGGATGCCGCGCAAAG
>SEEY01000759.1 GCA_004211235.1 Rubrivivax sp. | reverse complement strand
CCCATGAACAGCGTGCTCATCGGGCCCACCATGCCCACCTGCGACGACAGCGGCGCGCCGATGCGGGCGATGGCCATCATCACCATCAGCACCGGCGCCACCGTGCAGGCGGTGGCGTTGAGCAGCGACAGCCACAACACCGGTTCGGGCACCAGGAAGCTCGACATCGGCCGGAGCACGGCGAACTGCGTGATGCACAGGGCACAGGCCACCGTGCTCGCCAGGCCCGCCAGCCGGAGCGCACCGAGGCGCTGCACGACCTTGCCGCTCAGCGCCAGGTAGACCGCATAGCTCACCGCGCTGGCGAACACCAGTGCGGAGCCGATGGCGGTGGCCGTGCCCTCGAAATGCAACTCGTGTGCGAACACCGCGATCACGCCCGCGTAGCTGACCGCCAGCGCCACCACCTGCCGCGCCTGCAGCCGGTGGCGGAAGAACACCACCGACAGCAGCAGCACCAGCGTCGGATTCAGGTACAGGATCAGCCGCTCCAGGCTCGCCGTGATGTAGCTCAGCCCGGCGAAGTCCAGGTAACTCGCCAGGTAGTAGCCGGTGAACCCGAGCACGGCGATGTCGCGCCAGTCCCGCCGCGTCAGCGCCGGCTTGCCGCGCCCCGACCACCAGGCCATCGCCAGGAAGAATGGCAGCGCCAACAGCATGCGCCACATCAGCAACGTCACCGCGTCCACGCCATGCCGGTAGGCCAGCTTCACGATGATCGCCTTGCCCGAGAAGCCGATGGCGCCAAGCACGGCGAGCAGCAGGCCGGGCCAGAGTTGCTGCGGCTTCATCGAGGCCCACAGGCCGCTGGGATGGCAGGCGTGCGGCGGCTGTGCATCATGGGGCCGGCAGTCTATGCTGACCACCCTGCGTGCGCCGCGAAGCACATTGCTGCCGCACGGCAAGCTGGTGCTTCGTTCCGGCGCCCCAGCTTGTCCGCCAGTCCATCGGCCGCGCCGCTCGGCCTCACCTCGAAGGGTCTCGATGAACGTCCTCGCGTCCTTGCTCATTTCCTGCGCCCTGTTCGCGGCTCCGCATGCCGCGACCGCTGCGAACACGGCCGAAACCTCGCCGGCGGATTCGGCGGGGGGTGCCGCGCCCGCCCCGAGCGCCACCTATGTCGTCATCTACCGCCCCGGTCCGGCCTGGCCGGCGGGCAAGACGATCGCCGAACTGCCGCTCAAGGACCACTTCAACTACCTCATCGAGCTCTACGCGCGCGGCGCGATGAAGCAGGGCGGGCCGCTCACCGACAACGCGGGCGGCCTGGTCATTCTGGAAGTGGCCGACGCGGCGCAAGCGCAGGCGCTGGCCGCCGGCGACCCGGCGGTGAAGGCGGGGCTCTTCCTCGCAGAAGTGCATCCCTGGACCTCGGTGCCCTGGGCCAAGTACCTGAAGAAGTAGCGCCGCGGGCGCGCCCGCCGCACGGCTCATCCACTGCAGAACAAGGAATCCGCATGACCAACTTGCACGACCTCCGCCGTCCGTTCGCTGCGGCGGCCTGCGTGCTGCTGCTGGCGCTCGGCGGCTGCACGACCGCACCCCGCGTTGCCGTGACCCCACCGCTGAGCTGCGACGACCCGCGCAGCACGTGCGAGAACGAGCTGCTCCAGGCGCTGCAGGAGTGGCAGGACGCCTACAACGCCCGCGATCCCAGGCGCCTGCAGCAGCTCTATGCGCCGGGCGCGCTGATCACCGACGATGAGTTCGTCGCGGTGCCGCTCCCCGGCCAGACGCTGCCGCAGTTCTTCGACGAGATGGCGCAGCGTCCCACGGCGCGCATGCGCTGGCACATCGGCAACCTGATGGTCTTTGGCGACACGGCCGTGCGCTCGGGCGCCTACGAGTTCACCGAGCAGGTCGAGGGCCAGGCGAAGCCGCGCGCAGCGCGCTACAGCTTCGCCTACCAGCGTGTGAACGGCCGCTGGCTGATCATCCTGCAGCACTCCACGCTGAAGCCGTAGTCAGGCCAGCGCCCGCCACTGCGCCATCAGCCCGGCCCACTTGGGGCGGGCGGTGTGGAGGTGGCGCTCCTTCACGTGCCCGTAGCCGCGGATCTCCTCGGGGATGCGGGCGATGTCTGCGGCCAGCGACAGGCGCTCGGGCG
>SEEY01000758.1 GCA_004211235.1 Rubrivivax sp. | reverse complement strand
GGCCGCTCGCCCGAGCGGATCACGCGCTTGGCGCGGATGGTGCTGTAGAACTCGTTCTCGATCTGCAGCAGGCTGGTGGAGAGCTGGCTGTAGTCGCCGCCGGGCGTCTGCACGCCGATGGCCTCATACGGTGGGTAGGGCCGGCTCAGCGCCTCCTGCAACGAGGCGGCGTAGCTCTCAAGGCAGTTGTAGGTGACGGAGATGTTGGACTGCGCATCGCTCTGATAGCCCAGGCGCCCCATGCGCAGCGAGGTGGCGTGGGGCAGGTAGAGCGTGTGGTCCGCCAGGCGCTGCAGGCCGTGCTCGCGGCCGTGCACGAAGCTGTCGCACAGCGCCGGGCTGGCACCGAACAGATACAGCAGCAGCCAGCCCTCGCGGCGGAAGTTGCGGATGGCACCGAAATAGCCATCGGTCGACACGCCGGGCAGCGACCAGTTGTAGTGGATGCCCGAGATCGTCTGCATGCGCCGGCCGTAGCGCTGGCCCAGGCCCATGCGGTAGATGCTCTTGGCGCGGCCGACGTTGCTGCTGCCGTAGCGGCCGATGGGGATGGTCTCGTCGGTTGGCAGGCCGCAGGGCATGGAGCTGACCCAAAGGCGCTCGTCGGCGAGGGCGCGGTAGGTCGCCTGGTGGATCTCGGTGAGCTCCTGCAGGCAGTCCTCGACGCCGGCATGCACGCCGGTGATCAGCTCGACCTGCGACTCGCTGAAGTCGGTCGTGATGTGCGGGTGCGTCAGCGCGGCGCCGAGTGCGACCGGGTGCGGCGTCAGGGCCAGGCCGCCGCCGGGCAGGGCGCGCAGGCTTTCCTTCTCGATGCCCCGGCGGATGCCGAGCAAAGTCTCTCTGTTGTTCATGGCGTCCGGGGACCGCTAGCTGGGCCGAGACGGTATCAGAACCAGGTTGCCGCCGCCCGCCAGCGGCTATTGGCACGCTCTGCCCGGCGCGGCCGGCGGCGGCTCACAGTTGCCCGGGCGCGTCGTGGTCGGCCACGCTGGCCCGCAGTTCGTGCGCGCCGGCCTGGATGCCGTCGTGGTGGCTCAGGTAGAGCGACACGTCGTAGCGCTCCAGCCAGCCGATGGCGCGCAGCCGGTCGAGCACGGGGCCCTTGACCTCAGAGAACTCCAGCCGCAGGCCCTCGGCGGCGAGCGCCGCGTGCAGCTCCTGCAGCGCCACCAGGCCCGACACGTCGATGTGGTTGACCGGCCCCATCAGCAGCAGCACCCGCTGCGGCTCGCCGACGCGGGCACGGTGTTCGCGCACGCGGGCCAGCACGGCATCCGCCAGACCGCGCGCGTTCGTGAACACCAGGCTTTCGTCGATGCGCAGGCCGACCACCTCGGGCTGGCACTCGACCGCGTAGCGCTCGACATTGCGGTAGTGCTGCGTGCCCGGCACACGGCCGATGCGGGCGACATGCGGGCGGGCCGTGCGCTGGATCAGCAGCGCCACGGAGCCGGCGACGCCCAGCGCCAGCGCCGCGCCGACGCTCCACAGCAGCACCGTCGCCGTGACCGCCAGCATTAACAGGCCCTCGGCGCGGGCATAACGCCACGCCTCGACGTAATGGCGCAGCGTGAAACTGCCCAGCACCGCGACGACGATGGTCGCGGCCAGCACGGGCTTGGGCAGATGCGCCAGCGGCGCAGCCAGCAGCAGCAGGGCCAGGGCCATGAACGCGGCGACGAAGACGAGCGTCCAGCGGCTTTGCGAGCCGGCCTCGTGAAGCAGGATGCTGCGCGAGAAGCTGCCCGCCACCGGCATGCCGCCGCTCAGCGACGCCACCAGGTTGGCCGCCGCCAGGCCGCGCAGTTCGGCCGCGGGCAGCAGCTTCTCGCCGCGCCGCTGGGCCAGGGATTCGGACACCGCCAGGCTGGACACGAAGGCCATCAAGGCCACCAGTGCCGCGGGCGGCAGCAGCGCCAGCCACAACGCTGCATCCAGCGACGGCAGGGCCAGCGGCAACGCCAGCGGCGGCAGCGCGCCGACCTGGGCCACGCCGTCGGCCGCCGGCGTGAAGGCCGCCAGCGCCATAGCCACCACCAGCAGCCCGAGCGGCGCCAGGCGCGCCAGCAGCCGCGAGCCGGCGCGGCGCGACAGCAGCAGCAACG
>SEEY01000757.1 GCA_004211235.1 Rubrivivax sp. | reverse complement strand
GCCGTTGCGGGCTACCTGATCGGCTCGCTGTCCTTCGCCGTGATCGTCAGCCGCGCGATGGGCCTGTCGGACCCGCGCAGCTATGGCTCGGGCAACCCGGGCGCCACCAATGTGCTGCGCTCGGGTTGCCCGAGCCATAGCTGCGCGGGTCCGACAGGCCCATCGCGCGGCTGACGATCACGGCGAAGGACAGCGAGCCGATCAGGTAGCCCGCAACGGCGGCGAGGAGGGGAAGAAGGGTGTCCATGGCGCGCAATTGTCAGCGACGTTGCGGGCGTGTTCTGGCGCGCCGACGCCCGGCGGAGCACCACGCCAAGGACTCAACGGTCGCCGCGGTCCGTCGGCCGGGGCAGCAGTGCCAGCACCACCAGCGCCAGCAAGGTGCTGATCACGGCGGTCGATTCGCGCCCCATGCCGCAGGCCACGCCGATGGCGGCGGTCATCCAGATGCCGGCGGCCGTCGTCAGGCCCTGCACGTTCTCTTCGGAGTGCCGCTTGACGATGGCGCCCGCCCCGAGAAAGCCGACGCCGGTGATGATGCCCTGCAGCACGCGGCTCAGGTCCCCCACCGGCATGCCGCCCAGTTGCGGCACCAGCACGAACAGCGCCGAGCCCATGGCCACGAGCATGTGGGTGCGGATGCCGGCAGCCTTGCCGCTGCGCTCGCGTTCATAGCCCAGCACGCCGCCCAGCAGCGCGGCCAGCAGCAGCCGCGTCAGGATGCGCGTGACCTGCTCGGCGTCAGGCGCGTCGGAGAACTCCGAGCGCAAGGTGTCGAGGATGGTGTTCCACATGAGGGCAGCAGAGCAAACGGCGTGCGGGCAGGCTCACCGGGGCACGTCGACGGTGGCCTTGACGTGCTTGAGGTTGGCGACGATGGTGAAGCTCATCAGCACCAGCAGCGACCAGGCGCTCCATTTGGACAGGTGCACCGTGGCCCAGGCGCCGAGCTGGTGCGGATAGGCCCAGAGGCCGAAGAAGGTGCCGAAGTTCTCCGCCAGCCACAGGAAGAAGCCGATCAGCACCAGCGCGAGCGCCAGCGGCATGCGCCGATCCACCCGGTACGGTCGAAACACGACCTGGGCGCGGGCATACAGGCCCAGCGCCCCGGCGGCCAGGTACCAGCGGTAGTCGCCGATGAAATGGTGGGTGAAGAAGTTCAGGTAGAGCGCCGACGCCATGAGGCCGGCCATCCAGTAGGGCGGGTGGTGCTCCACGCGCAGATGGAGCAGCCGCCAGGCCTGGATGATGTAGCTGCCGACCGCGGCATACATGAAGCCCGAGAACAGCGGCACGCCCAACAGCTTGGTGTAGGCGAAGTCGGGGTAGGACCAGGAGCGGATGCCGGCGGACGTCTTGAACACCTCCAGCGCGAAACCCAGCACGTGGAAAAGGCAGATCGCCTTCAACTCGTCGAGCGTCTCACGGCCGGTCAGCACCATCCAGACCTGGATCGCCACGGCGATGAGCAGCAACACGTCGTAGCGAGGCACACCGAGCACGCCGCTGCGCGGCACGCACATCACCGCAGCAAAGAAGAGGCCGGCGAACAGGCAGGCCCGGGCCTCCTTGCCGGTGAAGTGAGCCAGCTCCAGCAGCAGGCCCCGCGCCGTGGACGGCGGCCGGCAGGCGGCGGCAGCGCTCAATTCGCGCATTGCACCGGCCGCGCGCCGAGCAGCGCCGTGAGCACCTGCGGCTCGATGCCGACGAGGTAGCCGCGACGCCCGCCGTTGATGCAGATCCTGGGCAGCGCCAGGATGCTCGCCTCGACGAACACCGGCATGGCCTTGCGCACACCGAAGGGCGAGGTGCCGCCGACCTGGTAGCCGCTGTGGCGCTGCGCCACCTCGGGCTTGCAGGGCTCGACCTTCTTGCACGGGATCTGCCGCGCCAGCTCCTTCAGGCTGACGCTGCGGTCGCCGTGCATCAGCACGATCAGCGGCTCGGCCTTCTCGTCCTGCATGACCAGCGTCTTGACGACGGCATGCTCATCCACGCCCAGTTGCTTGGACGACTCCGCCGTGCCGCCGTGCTCGACATAGTCGTAGACGTGCTCGGTGAACCCGATGCCGGCGCGACGCAGCTGCTGCGTGGCGGGTGTTTCGCTGA
>SEEY01000103.1 GCA_004211235.1 Rubrivivax sp. | reverse complement strand
AGCCAGGCGTGGGCCTGCTCCAGGGCTTGGTCGAAGGCACGGCGGTTCAGCGTGTCGGTCAGCGGATCTCGCTGCAGCAGCCGCTCGATGCGTCGCACCAGGCGCATCAGCACGAGGAAGGCCAGCGTCGCGTTCTGCAGCATCGTCAGCACGAAGCTCGCCCACAGGCTGGCCATGTTGAAGCTCGTCGGGTCACGCAGATCGGCCGTGCTCTCGGGCTGGAACACGGTGGCCAGGGCGCGCACCGCCAGCAGCAGGGACAGGAAGAACAGTGGCAGCGCCAGCGGTGCCGGCGCGCGCCGGCCATCGCCCTCGGCGCTCAGCTGGCGCCAGGCGAACAGGCCGGCCGCCAGCGTCAGCACGGCGCCGGTGCCGTTGACGATGCGGGCGGGCCAGCGCGGGTCGATGCCGGACGGCAGGGCGAGCAGCAGGAGCGCCACGCCGGTGACCGTGAGGGCGGCCAGCCTCCACGGCAGTTCACGCGTCGTGATGGCCTGTACCGCCGCGCCCAGCAGCGCAAACGAGGCCACGGCCAGCACATCGCTGGGCCAGTGGGTGAGACCGTCGGGCGCCACCCCGCGCAGCGCGTACAGCGTCAAGGACAGCGCCGTGGCCGCGTTCGAGGCCGCCATGGTCAGCGATGCCCGTGGAGCGATGCGCGCGGCCAGTGCCAGCGCCAGCCACACGAGCGTGGCGAGGGTGGCCGCGGCGATGACGGCCGAGAGCAGCGTCAGCGTCTGGCTGGGCGTCGTCATGCGGCGTCCACCTGCGGCAGATGCATCGACACGCAGACGCGATTGCGGCCCTCGGCCTTGGCGCGGTAGAGCTCCGCATCGGCCCGCGCCAGGCCGATCTGGCCTTGCGCATCCCCGGCCACCGGCAGGGCCACGCCGAAGCTCGCGGTCAGGGGGATGTCGATGCCGTTCCAGTGCAGCGGCTGCGCCGCGAGGCTGGCGCGCAGCCGCTCGGTGACGAGGGCGGCCGTCTGCACGTCGTCCGGCGTCGCCAGCGGCAGCAGGGCGCAGAACTCCTCGCCGCCGATGCGGCCCAGGCGGTCCACCTCGCGCAGCCCCGCCTGCCAGATGCGCACGCAGTGCTGCAGCGCGGCGTCGCCGGCGGCGTGGCCGTGCGTGTCGTTGATGCGCTTGAAGTGGTCGATGTCGATCATGGCCAGCGCGAAGCCGTGGCTGCGCTGCAGCTGGGTCTGCGCCTCCTGCAGCGCCTGCTCGAAGGCACGGCGGTTCAGCGCGCCGGTGAGCGGGTCGCGGTAGGTCAGGTGCTGGATGCGCTTGATGACGCGCCAGATCATCAGCGAGATGAGGCTCAGCGTGATGGCAGCCGTGACGATGAATGCCACCACCGCTCGCCCTGCGCTCGGCAGCTCGTCCGGGCGCGCTGCAGTGCCGGCGCCCGCGAGCAGCATGCCGATGTGCACCGTGCCGGCGAGCGCCAGCAGTGCGAAAGGCAGGGCGGCAAAGCCGGAGATGACCGGCGAGAGTCGCTTGGCGGTGCCGTGCCGGATCTCGTGCACCGCCAGGGCCGCCAGCACCGAGGCGCTGCCCATGCTCGCCAGCTGCGGGAGCAGCACCCAGCCGCTGGCCAGCCCCAGCGCGATGCCTGACGCGCCAACTGCGCTGATCCAGGCGATATGCCCGGCCCGCCGCCGGCTGCCCACCATGCGGCGCAGCGCCAGCAGCAGCAGCAGCATGCTCAGCAGCAGTCCGAACTCCGCCACCGCCTGGCGCAGCAGCAGGGGCCAGCCGGCGACGAGACCTTCACTGCCCTGCAGCAGCACGCGCACCAGGTGCGCGGCCGCCATCAGGCGGCTGGCGCGCGGCGCCATGTGGAAGGCCTGGGCAAGCGTCAGCCAGGCGAGCGCCGCCATCAGGTTGAAGGCGGCGCTGACCTTGAGGAGGGTGGGGACGTCGAGGAAATCCATGCGACAAGTGGTTGGGGACGCGCATCTTCTCCGACATCGCGACAATCTCGCGCATGTCGACCTGGGTCTTGATCACCGGAGCATCGCGCGGCATCGGTGCCGCGACCGCGCTGCGCTGTGCCGAGGCCGGCTGGGACGTGGCCCTCAACTTCGCGCGGAACGGCGCCGCCGCCGAGGCGCTGGCGGACCGTTTGCACGGCATGGGCCGGCGCGCGCTGACGCTGCGCGCCGATGTGTCCGACGAGGCCCAGGTGGCCGACATGTTCGAGCGGCTGGACGCCGCCGGCGGCCGGCTCGCCGGCCTCGTCAACAACGCCGGCATCGTCGCGCCGTCCGCGCGTCTGGAGGCCATGTCGCCCGGGCGCTGGCGGCGCCTCTTCGACGTCAACGTCATCGGCACGCTGTTGTGCTGCCAGCAGGCGGCGCGGCGCATGAGCACGGCGCACGGCGGCGCGGGCGGGGCCATCGTCAATGTCAGCTCCCGCGCCGCGGAGTTCGGGTCGGCCGGCATCTATGTCGATTACGCGGCGAGCAAGGGCGCCGTCGACACCCTGACCAAGGGCCTGGCGCGCGAACTGATCTCTGAGGGCATCCGCGTCAACGGCGTCCGGCCCGGCATCATCGACACGGACATCCATGCCGGCAGCGGCGTGGATGCGGCCGCGGCCGCGTCGTCCATCCCCATCCAGCGGCTGGGCCGCGCCGAGGAGGTGGCCGAGGCCATCGCCTGGCTGCTCAGCGATGCGGCGAGCTACACCGTGGGCACGCTGCTGGACGTGGCCGGCGGGCGCTGAGCTTCAGCGCTTCTCGATCAAGGTGGTGGGCAATCCGTCGCCGCGCAGGCGGTCGGCCGTGGCGCGCGCTTCATCGGCACTCGGGAACGGCCCGGCGCGCAGCCGGTGCGTGCCGGCCTCGCGGACGATGGTCAGCAGCGGCAGCAGGCTGAGGTCGGCTTCGGCGACGCGCTGGCGCAGGCTCTCTGCGGCGTCCAGCCCCGCGAAGGCGCCGAACTGCAGCCAGTAGCCGATGCCCGCCACGGTGGCGGTCGTCTCGCGCTGGGGCGCGCCGGGCGGCGTGTCGGGCACGAAGACGGGCGCGGGCTCGCTCGCCGGCGCATTGCCGGACCCTGGCCACTGGCCGCTGCGGATCTCGGCGTAGGTGATGCGCCGCACCTCCACCGGCGTCACGCCGCGCAGCACGTCGAGCTTGAGCGCCGCGGTGTAGCTGAGGTCGATGATGCGGCCCTTGTGGAAGGGGCCGCGGTCATTGATGCGCACGATCACCTCCTTGCCGTTGGCAGGGTTGCGCACGCGGGCATAGCTTGGGATGGGCAGCGTCGCGTGCGCCGCCGTCATGGCGTACATGTTGTAGACCTCACCGCTGGCCGTCGGCCGGCCGTGGAACTTGCGGCCGTACCAGGAGGCCAGGCCGCGGTCCGCGTAGGGGTCGTCGGCGGTCATGGGCTGGTAGCGCTCGCCCAGCACCTCGTAGGGCTTGTTGGGGCCGCCGTTGCGGATGGACTCCAGCCGCGGCGTGGCGTCGGGCACCTTGGCGAGGTCGGGCGGCGGGTTGGGCAGCGGGCCGTCGCGGTCGATGCCAATGCCAGGTACCCGCGGCATCGTCGGCTTGCTGGCACAGCCGGCCATCAAGGCCAGCCCGGCCAGCAGCAGGGCCAGCCCAGTATGCTTTGCCCCCTGTCTCCATCGTCGATGCCATGCCATGAGCAACTTCGTTTTCCCCCCGGCTGAAATTCCAAGCGCCGCCGTGCGTGGCACGGATGCGCGCTACGCGGTCAGCCGCATCTTCTGCGTCGGCCGCAACTATGCCGATCATGCCCGCGAGATGGGCGCCGACCCGACGCGCGAGCCGCCGTTCTACTTCACCAAGCCGGCCAGCGCGCTCACACCGTCGGGCTCGACCGTGCCCTACCCGCCCGAGACCAAGAATTACCACTACGAGATGGAGCTCGTCATTGCAATCGGCGCGCCGGTGTTCAAGGTGACCCCCGAGGCCGCGCGCGCCGCCATCTGGGGCTATGCCGCCGGCCTGGACATGACGCGCCGCGACCTGCAGGCCGTGGCCAAGGCCGGCGGCAAGCCCTGGGACACCGCGAAGGGCTTCGACCAGTCCGCCATCCTGAGCGACATCGCCCGCGTGTCCGAGGTCGGCCTGCTGGAGAAGGGCGCCATCATGCTGAGCGTGAACGGCGTCGAGAAGCAGCGCGGCGATCTGGCCGACATGATCTGGAGCCAGGCCGAGATCGTCTCCAACCTTTCGCACCTGTATCACCTGCACCCCGGCGACCTGATCTACACCGGCACGCCGGCCGGCGTCGGCGCGGTCGTGCCGGGCGATGTCATCCTGGGCCGCATCGAAGGCCTGGGCGAGATCGCGTTGACCGTGGGGCAGCCCGAGTGAAGAACGAGACGCTGGACGAGGCGCGCGCCAGGAACATCCGCGACGCGCTGGAAGAAGACATCGGCCGCTGCGACTGGACGGCCCAGCTCGTGCCGGCGGGCCGGCGCGTCGCGGCGCAAGTGCGGGTTCGCGAGCAGGCCGTGCTGTGCGGCCGGGACTGGTTCGACGGCGTGTTCGCCGCGCTGGACGCGACCAGCCGCATCGAGTGGCTGTATGACGAAGGCGCCGTCATGACGGCCGACAGCATCGTATGCCGCATCGAGGCCGACGGCCGCCTGCTGCTGTCCGCCGAGCGGCCGGCGTTGAACTTCCTGCAGCTGCTGTCGGGCACCGCGACGATCACGCGCGCCCATGTCGACGCCGTGGCCGGCGCGAGCACCAACCCGCGCGGCTGCGCCATCCTCGACACGCGCAAGACCGTGCCTGGGCTGCGCCTGGCGCAGAAGTACGCGGTGCGGGTGGGCGGCGGGCAGAACCAGCGGCTGGCCCTGTATGACGGCATCCTCATCAAGGAGAACCACATCGCCGCAGCCGGTGGCGTGGCGCAGGCGCTGCGTGCCGCGCAGGCGTTGAACGCCGGCGTGGACATCCAGATCGAGGTTGAGACCATCGCCCAGTTGCAAGAGGCACTGGAAGCCGCCGCCGTGAGCGTGCTGCTGGACAACTTCACCGAAGCGCAGATGCGCGAGGCCGTCGCGGTCAACGCGGGGCGGGCGCTGCTGGAGGTGTCGGGCGGCGTCGCGCTTGACCAACTGTGCTGGATCGCTGCCACCGGCGTGGACCGCATCTCCATCGGCAAGCTGACCAAGGACGTGCGCGCGGTGGATTACTCGATGCGCGTGCTTGGGCCGGCCTAGCGCTCACGCGTCGTCAAGCGCCGCCTTGAGATAGCGCGCCGTCCGGCCCGCCGCCGCGCGCGCCATGTCTTCCGGCGTGCCGCAGGTCACGATCTGGCCGCCTTCTGCGCCGGCGCCCGGGCCGACGTCGATGACCCAGTCGCAGGCCGCCACGACGCGCATCTCGTGCTCGACGACGACCACCGTGTTGCCCGCGTCCACCAGCCCGTTCAGCTGTGCCAGCAGCTTGTCGACGTCGGACGGGTGCAGCCCCGTCGTCGGCTCGTCCAGCACATAGAGCGTGTTGCCGCGCTGGGCACGCTGCAGTTCGGTGGCGAGCTTGATGCGCTGCGCCTCGCCGCCCGACAGCTCGGTGGCCGGCTGACCCAGGCGCAGATAGCCCAGGCCGATCTGCTGCAGCAGCGCCAGCGGCCGGGCGAGCGCTGCGTCGTCGGCGAAGAAGGCGAGCGCCTCGTCCACCGTCATCTGCAGCACGTCGGCAATGCTCTTCTCGCGCAGCCGCACCTTCAGCGTCGCCTCGTTGTAGCGCGCACCGTGGCAGGCCGGGCAGGGTGCGTAGACGCTGGGCATGAAGAGCAGTTCGACGCTGACGAAGCCCTCGCCCTCGCAGGTCTCGCAGCGGCCCTTGGCGACGTTGAACGAGAAGCGGCCGGCGTCGTAGCGCTTGGCGCGCGCGGCGGGCGTGGCGGCGAAGAGCTTGCGCACGTGGTCGAACAGGCCGGTGTAGGTGGCGAGGTTGGAGCGCGGCGTGCGGCCGATGGGCTTCTGGTCGACCTGCACCAGGCGCCGGATGTGCTCGGCGCCGTGGCTGAGGCGGCCCCGCGTGATCTCGCGGGACGGCGCGTCGTCATCCTCCTCTGCCTCCGGCGCGGGCAGCTCGTGGCCGAGGGCCTGGCTGACGAGGTCCACCAGCGCCTGGCTGACCAGGCTGGACTTGCCCGAGCCCGAGATGCCGGTCACGGCGGTGAAGCAGCCGAGCGGGAAGTCCACGTCGACGCCGCGCAGGTTGTTGCGCGTGACGCCCGCGAGCTTGAGCCAGCCGCGTGGCGTGCGGCGTGGCGGGCGGGCCTCGCGGTCTCGCGGAAAGAGATAGGCCGCCGTGCGCGACGCCGTCACCGCCTCGAGCCCGGCGGGCGGCCCGCTGTAGAGCACCTCGCCACCCAGCTCGCCGGCGTCGGGCCCGACGTCGACGATCCAGTCCGCCTCGCGCATCAGGCCCAGGTCATGCTCGACGACGAACAGCGAATTGCCCGCCGCCTTCAGGTCCCGCAGCGCCTTCAGCAGCGCCTCGCCGTCGGCGGGATGCAGGCCGGCCGAAGGCTCATCCAGCACGTAGATGACGCCGAACAGGTTGGAGCGGATCTGCGTGGCCAGGCGCAGCCGCTGCAGCTCGCCACTGGACAGCGTCGGCGTGCCGCGGTCCAGCGACAGATAGCCCAGGCCCAGCTCGTTCAGCGTGGTGATGCGCTCCAGCATGTCGTGCGCGATGCGCTGCGCGGCAATCAGTTTTTCTTCAGACAGGTTGGGCGTGCGCCGCACGTCCGGCGCGGCGGCGTGGGCGCTGCCGCCGGCGGCGACCCGCTGCGCAGTGTGCTCGCGCGAGGTCTTGCGGCTGACGCCATGGCCCTGCGTCGCCGCATGCGCTGCACCTGCTGCTGCGGGCCGCAGCACCTCGGCCAGCTCGCGCAGCGGCAGGCGCGACAGCTCGCCGATGTCCCGGCCCTCGAACGTCACGGACAGCGCCTCGCGCTTGAGCCGCTTGCCGTCGCAGGTCGGGCAGTCGCTGGCCACCATGTAGCGCGACACGCGGCGCTTCATCAGCGCGCTCTGCGTCGTCGCGAAGGTGTGCAGCACGTATTTGCGCGCGCCCATGAAGGTGCCCTGGTAGCTCGGCTCCATCTTGCGGCGCAGCGCGTCCTTCGTTTCAGCGGGCGTGAAGCCGGCGTAGACGGGCACGGTGGGCTGCTCCTCGGTGAAGAGGATCCAGTCGCGTACCTTCTTCGGCAGGTCGCGCCAGGGTGTGTCGACGTCATGGCCGAGCGTGACGAGGATGTCGCGCAGGTTCTGGCCATGCCAGGCCGGTGGCCAGGCGGCGATGGCGCGCTCGCGGATGGTCAGCGACGGGTCGGGCACCATCGACTGCTCCGTCACTTCGAAGACGCGTCCGAGGCCGTGACAGGTCGGGCAGGCACCCTGCGGCGTGTTGGGCGAGAAGTCTTCCGCATAGAGCATCGGCTGCTTCGGCGGGTAGTGGCCGGCGCGCGAATAGAGCATGCGCAGCAGGCTGGACAGCGACGTGGCGCTGCCCACCGACGAACGCGCGCTCGGTGTGCCACGCTGCTGCTGCAGGGCGACGGCGGGCGGCAGGCCGTCGATGCTGTCGACCGCCGGCACGCCGACCTGGTCGATGAGGCGGCGCGCATAGGGCGCAACGGACTCGAAGTAGCGCCGCTGCGCTTCGGCGTAGATGGTGGCAAAGGCGAGCGACGACTTGCCCGAGCCGGACACACCGCTGAACACCACGAGGGCGTCGCGCGGCACATCGACATCGACGTTTTTCAGGTTGTGTTCGCGCGCACCGCGGACGCGCACGAAGCCCGAGCTCTTGTCCATGCGCTGAATATCCGCGGCAGCGCGGGGCCGACCTGTAGGACGCCGCGCCTACGTGCCGCGGCTGCGCCGTCCGACCGCGCGCGCCGCCACCGGCGGCCATGCTGACGGCAACCGGAGAAGCACCATGTCCAACCCCTGGCTGAAGAAGAACCCGTTCATGAGCATGTGGCTCAGCGCTGCCAATTCCGCCGCCGGCACGGCGCGCGGCCATGCGACCGCGGCCGTCAAGCGGCAATCGCAGGCCACGGTCACGCAGGCAACGAACGACGTGATGAACTTCTGGGCCGGCGCGCTGGGCACGGCGCCCAAGGCGCGGGCAAAGCGCAAGACCAGGCGCTAGATACTGGCCGGATGCGCTTCGTCCGCCACCTTCTTTCCGTCGCCCTGCTGGTGGCCACGCTGCCCGCCGCAGCCGCCTGTGACCGCACGCCGCTGCCGCCCACCACGACGCCGCAGCGCCTCCTCTTCGTTGGCAACAGCTTCCTGCACGGCCATGCGCCACCGGTGCTGCGCTACAACGCGGAACGCGTGACGGACCTGAACGGCAGCGGCTACGGCGGCGTGCCGGCGGTGTTCAAGCAGCTGGCGGATGACGCGGGCGTGGCAGTCGACGTGGCGAGCGAACTGGTCAGCGGCCAGACCCTGCAGTTCCATCTCGACCAGAAGCGCGCGCTGATCGCCAGCCAGCCCTGGGACGTCGTCGTGCTGCAGGAATACAGCACGCTGAATGCCAAGCAGCCGGGTGACGCGTCGGCATTCATCACCGCGGCGAATGGGCTGGAAGCGCTGGTGCACGAGGTCAACCCGGCCGCGCGCGTCTACCTGCTCGAGACCTGGGCGCGTGCCGACCAGGTCTACCGCACGCCGAACGGCCGCTGGGCCGGCCAGCCGCTGGAGGCGATGCAGGCCGACCTGCGCGCCGCCTATGCGCAGGCCGCCACGCGGGCCGCCTGCATCGCCGGCGTACTGCCGGTGGGCGATGCCGCGCTGCTGGCGGTTCAGGACGGCATCGCCGACCGCGACCCGTACGACGGCATCGACGCGGGCAAGGTCAACCTGTGGGGCGACGACAGCTATCACCTTAGCGCCTGGGGCAGCTATCTGGAGGCACTGGTGATCTTCGGCCGGCTGACGGGCCGCGACCCGGCCCGCCTGGGCCCAGACAGCCGCGCCGGCCGCGACCTGGGCCTCGGCGCCGAACAGATCCAGGCGGCGCAGGCCGTGGCCGCGCGCCAGCTGGGGTTCAGCTCCGCAGCGCCCGCTTCGCCGACAAGGCCATGAACACCGCGAAAGCGACGACGACCACGAGGCCGGCGGTCAGCGACGAATGCTCGGCGATCAGGCCGATCAGCGGCGGCCCGGCCATCATGCCGAGGTAGCCGACGCCCGACACGGCCGCGATGCCGTGGGCCGGCGAGATGCCCGGCACCTGCGAGGCGGCGCTGAACAGCATCGGCACGACGTTCGACAAGCCAAGCCCGACCAAGGCGAAACCCACCAGCCCGATGCCCGGCGACGGCACCGCTAGCACCAGCGCCATCCCCGCGGCGGCGAGCACGCCGCTGGCGCGCAGCAGGCGGCGCGGCGCCAGGCGGGCGCGCACCCAGTCGCCGCCGAAGCGGCCGGCCGCCATCGCCGCGCTGAACGCGGCGTAGGCCAGGGCGGCGGTGCTGGCACTGCTGGCGCGCTCCTGCTTCATGAACAGCACGCTCCAGTCGTAGATGGCGCCTTCCGCGATCAGGCCCATGGACGCGAGCACGCCCAGCAGCAGCAGCGGGCCGCGCGGCAGGCTCAACGGCTGCTTCTGCTCGGCATCGTGCTGCTCGGGCAGCGGCAGCATAGCGCGGCCCGCTGCTGCTGCTGGGCGTGC
>SEEY01000102.1 GCA_004211235.1 Rubrivivax sp. | reverse complement strand
GTTCAAGCCGGCCGACCTCGTGCCCGGGTCCGCGTGGGCGCTGGCCGAGATCCTGTCGCGCAGCGGCCTGCCGGCCGGCGTGTTCAACCTCGTCATGGGCCGCGGCTCGGTGGTCGGCGAGAAGCTGCTGAATGACGCTCGTGTGGCGGCCATCAGCTTCACCGGGTCGGTCGGCACGGGCCAGAAGGTGGCCGCGGCCGCCGTCGCACGTATGGCCAAGTTCCAGCTCGAGATGGGCGGCAAGAACCCCATGATCGTCCTGGACGATGCCGACCTGGGCGTCGCCGTGAACGCGGCCGTCAACAGCGGCTTCTTCTCGACCGGCCAGCGCTGCACCGCGTCGAGCCGCCTGATCGTCACGGAAGGCATCCACGACCGCTTCATTGCCGCGATGGTCGAGAAGATGAAGGGCCTGAAGGTGGACGACGCGCGCAAGGCCGGCACCGACATCGGCCCCGTGGTGGACGCCAGCCAGCTCGGCCAGGACACCGACTACATCGGCATCGCCAAGACGGAGGGCGGCAAGCTCGCCCACGGCGGCGAACGCATCGAGACCAATGCCGCCGGCGCACCGGGCTTCTATCTGACGCCGGCGCTGATCACCGACACGACGCCGGCGATGCGCATCAACCGCGAAGAAGTGTTCGGCCCGGTCGTCAGCGTCATCCGCGCGCGGGACTACGAAGAAGCGCTGGCGCTGAGCAACGACACGCCGTTCGGCCTCGCCGCCGGCATCGCGACGACTTCTTTGAAGTACGCCACGCACTTCAAGCGCCATTCGCAGGCGGGCATGGTGATGGTCAACCTGCCGACGGCGGGCGTGGACTATCACGTGCCCTTCGGCGGACGCAAGGGCTCCAGCTACGGCCCGCGCGAACAGGGTCGCTATGCGGCCGAGTTCTACACGACGGTGAAGACGGCCTACACCCAAGCCTGATCCAGCAAGCCTGATCTCGCAAGCCTGATCCTGCAGGCCTGATTCCCCCCAGACGGCACCACCGCCCGCGAAGAGGCGGAGCCGCCGCATTGCCCGGAGACTCCCGATGAACACCACCACCGCCCCGCTGGCCCACGCCGCCAGCAGCAGCGCCGCCCGCACGAAAAAGCGCTTCGCCATCCTGGCGATGCTCTTCCTCGTCACGACGATCAACTACGCGGACCGCGCCACGCTGTCCATCGCCGGCCCGGCGCTGTCCAAGGACCTGGGCATCGACTCGGTGACCATGGGCTACATCTTCTCGGCCTTCGGCTGGTCCTACGTGATCGCCCAGCTGCCGGGCGGCTGGCTGCTGGACCGCTACGGCTCCAAGAAGGTCTACGCGGCCAGCATCTTCATCTGGTCGGTGTTCACGCTGCTGCAGGGCGGCATCAGCTTCCTGACCGCGACCGCCACGACGGCCGTCGTCGTGCTGTTCGCGCTGCGCTTCCTGGTCGGCGCGGCGGAGGCGCCGTCCTTCCCGGCCAACGGCCGCATCGTCGCGAGCTGGTTCCCGGCCGCCGAGCGCGGCACCGCCTCGGCCATCTTCAACTCGGCCCAGTACTTCGCCACCGTGCTGTTCGCGCCGCTGATGGGCTGGATCACGCACAGCTACGGCTGGCCCGCGGTGTTCGTCGTCATGGGGCTGCTGGGCGTCGTCGTCAGCGCCGTCTGGCTGAAGACCGTCTACACGCCCAGCACCCATCCGGGCGTCAACCATGCCGAGCTGGACTACATCGCCGCCGGCGGTGCCCTCGTCAACATGGACCAGCCCGGCAACCAGAGCCGCAGCTTCGCGCCCAACACACCCCGGCTCGGCTACATCAAGCAGTTGCTGAGCAACCGCATGCTGATGGGCGTCTACGTGGGCCAGTACTGCATCACCACGCTGACCTACTTCTTCCTGACCTGGTTCCCGGTCTACCTCGTCAAGGAGCGCGGCATGTCCATCCTCAACGCCGGCTTCGTCGCGGCGCTGCCAGCCATCTGCGGCTTCGCCGGCGGCGTGCTCGGCGGCCTGATCTCCGACCGGCTGCTGCGTCGGGGCAAGAGCCTGACCTTCGCCCGCAAGGCGCCCATCGTCATCGGCATGCTGCTGTCCACCAGCATGATCTTGTGCAACTACGTCGACAGCGCCACGGTCGTCGTCGCCATCATGTCCCTGGCCTTCTTCGGCAAGGGCCTCGGCGCGCTCGGCTGGGCCGTCGTGTCGGACACCTCACCGAAGGAGATCTCGGGCCTCTCGGGCGCGTTGTTCAACACCTTCGGCAACACGGCGGGCATCACGACGCCCATCGTCATCGGCTACCTGATCAAGGGCACGGGTTCCTTCAACGCGGCCCTCGTGTTCGTCGCCGCCAACGCGCTGGTGGCGGTCTGCTGCTACCTGTTCGTCGTCGGCGAGATCAAGCGCTTCGAGCTGCGCAAGGGCTGAGGAGGCCCTGCAGGGCTCAGGGTGTAGTCATCCACTTCGCGGCCCAGGCGCCGTAGCCCGCCAGCGCCTTCGCCGGCCCGCTGCTCCACCAGTTGTACCCGTTGCGGCGCTCCAGGCTGATCTCGTTGACGTCGTCATGCAGGCTCTTGTCCCGGTCGCCGAAGACGGGCTTGAGCGTCACGGCGTCGTAGTAGCGCGACCACAGCGGCCCGGCACCCGGCTGCTCGATCAGGCGCCGGCCCTGGGCCTCGTCCACCTTGACCCAGGCACGGTCGCGCACGGCCAGCTGGCGCAGCATGGCGACGCCGCCCGTCACCGCCTCGACGACGGCCGGCGACGGGTTCGGCAGGTTCATCAGATAGACCAGCGCGCGGGCGCTCTCGCTGCTGCTCAGCGCCGGCGGCTCATAGTTGCGTGCCGATTCCGGCACCAGCGTCAGCGCGTTGTGCTGCTGCGCCCACAGCGTCGGCTTGCCATTGATGCGGATCTGCATCGCCAGCAGCAACTGCAGGGCCTTGGCCTGTGCCGCTGCGGCGGCCGTTTTCAGCGCCGCGGGCATGAAGCCCAGGTCCGCCTCGCCGCGCACCACCATGCCCATCATCTCGGCCACTTCGACGAAGGCGTCGTCGTTCATCGTGATCGCATCGTGATAACCGCCCTGCAGCGGCCACACCTGCGGCCAGCCACCGTTGGGGTACTGCGCCGCGAGCAGGTAGGCCAGGCCGCGCTGCGCCGACTGGCGGTAGACGTCGCCGGCCTCGCCGGGCAGCTGCGCGGCCACGCGGGCGAGGAAGCGGATCTCGGTGATGGTCGCGTCGTTGTCGATGGTGCCGACGTAGCTCCACTGCGCGTCCTGTGCCAGGTCGAAATCACCGGCGGTCGCGCGCTTGGAGTTGTTATCCGCAACAAACGCCTGGCCACGCTCGCGCGGCGGCTTGTCGCGCGGCTGGTTCTTGCCCCAGCCGCCGGCCGGCGTCTGGAAGCTGACGATGTTGCGCGCCACCAGCAGAGCTGCGTCGCTGGCGTACCAGGCGGCCGGCTTGTCCAGCGGCATGCTGCCCTCGCTGTGGCCGCCAGCGGGTGTGGGCGGCAGGGTGGCCAGGCCCTGGCGCTCCGCCGCAAGCGCGGCGCGGTCGGCGGCGCGCTGGGCATCGGAGCGGGCCAGGTAGGCCGCCCAGGCCGCGCGTTCGGTCGCCGGCAGCGCGGCGACGCGCTCGGCCGTCAACGGCTCGACGGGCGGGATGGTGCCGATCCGGGCCGCAAAGGCGGACGACGTGCAGGCGAGAGCGAGGGCGATGGCAAGGCGGCTGGGAACGGGCATGGCGGCAGGCGAAATAGGGGTGGCGGCAATCTACAGGCATGAATCGCCGGTTGCGGCGCTAATCTCCCGGCGCTCACCACCTTGATCGCTTCATGACTGCTCGTGCGCTTTCCCTGCTGCTCGCCGTGCTGCTGGCCGTGCTGCTGGCCGGCTGCTCCACGCCGCCCCCGCCACCGGCCGCGTCGCCGCCGGCCGCTGTCGGCCTGCAGCAGGCCTGGGTGCAGGCCGTCGCCGGACCGGGCTGGGCCGTGCGTGTGCTCACCGGCGAGCCGGCCTGCCCGACGATGCGCTGGGCCGGCGGCGCCGTCGCCTTGCAGGAGCGCAGCGCGCCCGACCACCCGCCGACTGCAATCGATAACGCACCGTCCGAGCGCAAGCCGACCCGCTTCACGCTGCGTGCCTGCGATGCGCCCTGGCCGGCCGATGCGGCCAGCGTGCAGGTCGGCCCCTTCACGCTGCGCGCGCCCGCTGCGGAGTTGCGCCGCATCGTCGTCATCGGCGACACCGGCTGCCGCCTGAAGGCCGCCGACCGTGACTTCCAGGGCTGCAACGACAGCGCCCGCTGGCCCTTCCCGCGCGTGCTGGCGCGCGCGCTGGCAGCCCGGCCGGACCTGGTCGTCCATGTCGGCGACTATCACTACCGCGAAAGCCCCTGCCCTGCCGGCATGGCGGGCTGCGCGGGCAGCCCGTGGGGCTATGGCGATGACGCCTGGCAGGCCGACTTCTTCCAGCCCGCCCGCGCGCTGCTGGCCGCCGCACCCTGGGTCTTCGTGCGCGGCAACCACGAGGCCTGCGGGCGCGCCGGCCAGGGCTGGCTGCGCTATCTCGACGCCGACGCCGGGGCGCCCCGCAGCTGCGAGGGCACTGCCGCGGGCGCTGACACAGCCGCCAGCGCGGGGGATTTCACGGCGCCCTACGCCGTGCCGCTGTCCGCCCGCAGCCAGCTCATCGTGTTCGATTCCGCGGCGCTCGGCGGCGACGCACCGCGCCCCGGCTCGCCCGCCTGGGCCCGCTGGCGCGGTCAGCTCGACGGCGTCGCCATGCTCGCGGGGCAGCGCGCCCACAGCCTTTTCCTCAGCCACCATCCGGTCCTGGCCTTCACGCCCAGCGCCACCGGCCGGCCCGGCACCGCCCGCTCCGGGCTGATGCCGCTGCTGCAGGACGCCTTCGGCGAGCGACTGCTGCCGCCCGGCGTGCAGGCGACCGTCCACGGTCATCTGCACATCCAGCAGACGCTCGGCTTCGCGAGCAACCAGCCGGCCAGCCTGGTGGTCGGCAACGGCGGCTCGGCCGCGTCGGGCCGACTCGACGTGGCCGCCGCCTTGCGCACGCAGCTGTTTCCAGACGTACAGGTCGAAACCCTGCAGAGCCACAGCGACTTCGGCTTCACCGTGCTGACCGCCACACCGCAGGGCTGGCAGGTCGAGGCCTTCGACACGCTGGGGCAACCCATGGCGAACTGCGCGCTCAGCGGCCGCAAGCTGCGCTGCTGACGCAGGGCGCCGCCATGACTTCCGGCAGAAGTAACCCCCGCGCAATCCGTCACTGCCGCGGGGATTTGAAGGGTTTCCGCCCGGTAAATCGGCATACCCGGGAAGCCCCCCCGGCTACACTGGCCTCACCTGTCAAGCGGTTTTTGGCGGGATGTCGTTGAGCAAAGGACTCTGATGAGCTCCAAGTTGAAAGTTGCCAGTTGGGTCGCCCTCGGGGCCGTCGCGGGTGCACTCACCACGATGCAACTCCAGGCCAATGCGCGCAGCAGCCTCTCCCCCCTGCCCCTGGAGGAAATGCAGCAGCTCGCCGTGGCGTTCGGCGTGGTCAAGAACAGCTACGTTGAGCCCGTCGACGAGAAAAAGCTCATCAACGACGCCATCGCCGGCATGGTCGCCGGCCTGGACCCGCACTCCGTCTTCCTCGACAAGAAGGGCTTCAAGGAATTCCGTGAAGCCACCAGCGGCAAGTTCGTCGGTGTCGGCATCGAGATCGGCATGGAAGACGGCCTGGTCAAGATCGTCTCGCCCATCGAAGGCTCGCCTGCCTTCCGCGCCGGCCTGAAGACCGGCGACCTGATCAGCCGCATCGACGACAACGCCGTGCGCGGCCTGAGCATCGACCAGGCGGTCAAGAAGATGCGCGGCGACCCGAACACCAAGGTCAGCCTCACCATCTACCGCAAGAGCGAGAACCGCAGCTTCCCGGTGACCATCGTCCGCGAGGAGATCAAGGTCCAGAGCGTGCGCGCCAAGGTCATGGAGCCGGGCTATGCCTGGATCCGCGTCAGCCAGTTCCAGGAGCCGACCGTCGACGACTTCGTCAGGAAGCTCGAGGAGATCTACAAGAAGGAACCCAACCTGAAGGGCCTGGTGCTGGACCTGCGCAACGACCCGGGCGGCCTGCTCGACGGCGCCATCGCCGTCTCCGCGGCGTTCCTGCCCAAGGGCGTCGAGGTGGTGTCCACCAACGGCCAGATCCAGGACGCCAAGCGCAGCTACAAGGCCAACCCCGAGGGCTATCGCCGCGGCGACGACCCCTTCAAGCGCCTGCCCGCCGCCCTCAAGACCGTGCCGCTGGTGGTGCTGGTCAATGAAGGGTCGGCCAGCGCCAGCGAGATCGTCGCCGGTGCGCTGCAGGATCACCAGCGCGCCACCGTCATGGGCGCGCAGACCTTCGGCAAGGGTTCGGTGCAAAGCATCCAGGGCGTCAGCCCCGAGACGGCCGTGAAGATCACGACGGCGCGCTACTACACGCCCAGCGGCCGGTCCATCCAGGCCAAGGGCATCGTGCCCGACGTGGCCCTGGACGAAACCGCCGAGGGCAATGTGTTTGCCGCGCTGCGCACCCGCGAGGCCGATCTGGAGAAGCATCTGGCCAACGGCCCCGAGGAGGACGAAGCCCGCATCAAGGCCCGCGAAGCCCGCGCCAAGGCAGAAGCCGATCTTGCCAAGCGCGCCGAGCCGCCCAAGCCGCTGCCCGAGTTCGGCTCCGCCGAGGACTTCCCGCTGATCCAGGCGCTGAACAAGCTCAAGGGCCAGCCGGTCGTCGCCTCCAAGGCGCCGCTGGAACGCAAGGCCGAAGCCAAGACCGAATAATTCGAAGTAAGCACACCCGTTTGAACAAGGGCCTCCTCGGAGGCCCTTTTTTTGTCCGCGGCCTGCCTTGTGGAGTCAGCCCGGCTCCCCGGGCCAAGGCGCCGCTCGGACAGCCCGTCAGCACGAGCGCCCAAGCCGTCATCGAACGGCGACGATTCCGCCGCCACCGTCCAGTGCAAGCAGGAACACGCCGGGCTCACTGCGCTCCCCGCTGCGCACCGTCACGTCCAGCAGGCAGGCGCCGCCCACATCGGTGGCACGAACGAGCGTCGTGGCCCGCGGCGAAGACAGGCGCCCGAGCCGCTCGACCAGCTCGCGATAGACGGCCTGTCGCCCGACCGCACCCGCGGCGCCCAGGCTGCCGTCCATCGCGAACTGCGCCGTCAGCCCCCAGGCATCGCTGGCATTCCAGCGTGCATCGAAGTCATCGAGCCGGCGCTGCAGAGCCGCCTTGTCGCCGCACGTCGAAGCCGCGGCATAGGCCTCGTTGGGCAGTGCCAGCACACCGGCCGCAACCAGGGCGAGCGCCGTGACCAGCCCATAGAACAGCCCCAGCGGAGCCAAAGAATCAGAACGCTTCATGAGATATCTCCATCAATCAAGGAATGGGGTCAACGCTGCACCGGCGCCAGCGGCTCCGGCACCTTGTTGCGCACCGCCGGCACGGTCTTCAGGTAGGCGAAGATGGCCTTCAGGTCGTCGTCCGTCATCTGGCTGTAGACGTGAATGGGCATGGGCGGCAGCACGGGCCGGCCGCGGCCGAGATGGCGGCCGGTGCGGATGGTCTGCACGAAATCACCCTCGCTCCAGCGGCCCAGGCCGGTCTCGGCGTCGGGCGTCAGGTTGGCCGAGAAGCTCACGCCCCATGGGCCCGAGTAGGCGGTGGCCGTCGCAGCCGTGACCACCATCCAGGGGCCGGGCGGCGGCGAGACCGGCGCGGTGATGACGAGCTGCTCCGGGTGGCCGGAGAACAGCCGCGCCAGGTCGGGCTCGGGGCCTCCTGAGCCCATCTTCAGCGGCGTGTGGCAGTCCATGCAGCCGCTGGTGTTGACGACGTAGCGGCCGCGCTCAACGCGGTCGGAGGCCTGCGCCGCGCCGGCCAGCAGCGCAAGCAGGGGAAGCAAAAGTTTCATGGGGAGTTTTCCAGGTTGAAGTGATGGGCCAACAGCGCCAGGCCCTCGGCGTCGATCTCGCGGGTGCCGAGCGGCGGCATCTGCTGATAGGGGTTGCGGGTGCCGGCACGCCTCAGCACCTTGGCGCCATCCACGGGCGCGGGCGGCTGGCCGACCTCCAGCGCCAGCCGCAGCGGCACAGGCACGCCGCCGTCGCCCACGTCGCCGTGATGGCAGTGCCCGCAGTTGCCGTGCAGATAGCCGCGGGCGGCGTGCTCGGCAGGGCTGGCCGCAACGAAGTCGGGCGCCCGTGTGGCCCAGGCGGCGGGCGCGCCCTTGAGCAGGCCCTCGCGCAGCAGCGCCGGCACGGCCGGGCCGAGCTGCAGTGCGGCAAAACCCAGCACCGGGCTGCGCGCGCCGCCGTGGCAGGCGATGCAGTCAGCGGTGGACGGCACGGCGTAGGCCTTGCCGCCGGGCAGCGTGACCATCTGGCCACGGGCCGGCGCCCGCACGGCGTCGTCACCGGCCCAGACGTAGCTGGCGTAGGCCCAGCGGCCGTCGGCGCCCAGCACCAGGTAGCGGGTCTCGACAGGCCGGCCGGCGACGCTGAATTCCTTCCACAGCCGCGTGCCGACTGGAAAGCGCCAGGCATCCGGACGGCTCGCATCGACCTGTGTGCCCGGCGGCAGTGCGATCCAGCTTGCCCAGACGGATGCAGCGGTCGATGACGCGCACTTCGAGGCGGCGTTGTGCCGGAACTGCGGCCTCGAACGCCAAGCGCCGCACTGCGGCGCCTGCGGCCAGAAGGCAGTGGCGCGCTTCTCGGCGCGCGATGTCGGCGATGAAGTCTGGCAAGGGTGGCGGCTGTTCGAGATGGCGTTCCTGCATGCCGCAGTGCGGCTCGCAAGCAATCCTGGATTGGTGGCGCGCGAGTACGTGCTTGGCGCACGCAAGCGGCACGTGCATCCGTTGAAGCTGTTGCTGTTCGCGGTGGCGCTGCTGGTCGTCGTGCTCGACAGGACCGGCTACCTCACTGCCGGACAAACCCGGCTGTCGGCGCAGATGCAACTGGTGTCCGACTGGGCGCGCTGGTCGTTCAGCCTGGGCTTGTTCGCGATCGTGGTCGCGACGCGCGCGATGCTGCGCAGGCGCCTGGGCTACAACCTGGTCGAGCACCTGGTGCTGGCGCTGTACGTGCAGTTCCTGGTGATCGCGGCCAACCTGCTGAACCTGCTGCCGTTGCTGATCGTCGACGCGGCACGCTGGGCGACGTTCTGGCGCCAGGCTTCGGCCTATTACATGACCCCGCTCGAACTCGCGATCGTGGGCATCGCCTGCGTGCAGTTCTTCCGCCTCGACTGGCGTCGTGACGCACTGCGCATCGCCGCAGTCCTCGCCGTGTTCTTCCTCGCCAAGAAGGTGCTGCTGTTCGCCTATGGCCACTTCATCCAGCAGGTCGTGCTCGCGCACGTCGGCTGACGACTTTCCACCGCATTCCCACTTCCATGGATACCCAGATGAACCTCTCTCGCATGCGTGTTTCCTCACTGGCGTTCGCATTGCTGGCTGCCGTGGGCTGCGGCAAGGCACCCACGGCCGAAGCATCGGGCAGTTCATCACCGGTTGCAGGCGAGGCGGCCGACGCCAACCTGGTCGCCGCGCAGATCGCCGATACCCTGCAGGCCTGTTCCTACGATGGCCGCCCCGTGCAGTTCGGCATGGGCGGCGCGGCACCCCGCGATTGCCGCGACATGATCGAACAAGTGA
>SEEY01000756.1 GCA_004211235.1 Rubrivivax sp. | reverse complement strand
GGACCTGCTGGCGCGGCTGCACAGCATCAAGCCGGCGGCGCTGGACGCGGCGATGAGCATCCTGCTTCCCGAGGCCGCCGCGCAGCCGGCAGCCCCCGTGGCGTCGCCCTCGGGCACCGCCGGGACGGCGGGCCATGCTGCGGACGTGGACCCGGCGCGCTTCCTCCATTGCGTGCTCAATGACGAGACGGCAGCGCTGGCGCTGCGCATCGAAGCCGCCAAGGCTTTGCTGCATCGCCGTTGATCGCCACGGCACCCGCGTCGCTGCCGAAGCGCTCCTGAACTACTTCTCGCCGAGCCGGCCAGCCGCAAGGCCGATGCGCCGCTCGCCTGCAATCGCGTGGCGCGAATCGAATTCGCTGGTCGAGAAGTAACACACGGAAGGCCGCGAAAGACGCTCATAAATCATTGTCTGAAGCCGGCTTTCGAACAAAACTGCGCGGCCCATGCCCTCGGTCATGGCCCGGCAGCCGCGAGAACCGCCCGCACTGCCGGTTTCCTTGAAATCGATTGGCATCGCCCGATGCCGGTCGTTGGCCCCAGCTTCGGACTCCCCCATGTCGACGACGTCTGCTCCGCGCACCAGCCACCGCCATGACCCGGCCCCTTCGAGCACGCCGGCCTGGGCGCGCTTCGGCGTGGCCCGGTTTCGCAACATGCGCTTCCCGGCCAAGGCGGCCGTGATCCTGCTGTTCCTGCTGGTGCCGATCCTGGTGACGTCCTGGATGCTGGTGTCGGACCGGCGCGCCGTGGTGGCCGCAACCCAGCTGGAGCGCCAGGGGCTGCGCGGCATCCAGCTGGTCGTGCCGGCCATGGAGGCAACCCAGCTGCTGCGCCGCGCGCTCGTGGACCAGGCCAACGGCGTCGACCGGCCCGACACGGCCGAGCTGCGCAGCCGTTTCAAGGCGGCCATGGACCAGCTCGACACGCAGGGCCGATCGGTGCTGGACGGCCTGCCCAACCCCGGCACCGAGCATTGGCAGGCGCTGCTGGCGGCCCGCAAGCAGGCCGCCGGACAGGCCGCGGGGTTGAGCGCAGCGGAGGTGCGCAAGCCCTACGTCGAGATCAGCGGGCAGCTCGGCGAACTGGTGCAGCACCTGGTGGATGAAAGCGGCCTGGCGCTCGACCCGGAAGGCGACTCCTACTACCTGATGCTGATCGGCACGGTCAATCTGCCGGACATGCTGGAAACCTTCGGCCTGACGCGCGGCGCGCTGGCCAGCCTGGCGGCCGACGCGCAGAACGGCAAGCTCACCGCGCAGGCTGCCGCACGGCTAGCGGTCGACAGGAAATCGCTGGCGCTGGTCGAGGCGGCCCTGGAGCGCGTGGCGGGCTTCAACCCCGCCCTGCCCGTGGCCCGGCACAAGGCGCGGCTGGAGCCGGCCAGGGCCTTCATCGCGCAGATGGAGCCGCTGGTGATGCAGCAGGCCGCCGAGCTGCCCGCCCCGGCCGACATCGTCAGGCAGGGCACCGCCGCCATCCAGGCGCTAGGCGAGCTGCAGCGTGCGGTGGCGGCCGATCTCGACGCGCTGCTGCAGGCCCGCGAAGAACGCTTGAACTCGCGCATCGTCGTAGGCGCCGGCCTGGTGGGCGCCATGGTGCTGGGCGGCCTGTATTTCTTCTACTGCTTCTACCTGTCCATGCAGTCCGGCATGCGCACGCTGACGACCCGCATGAAGGCCATGGCCGCGGGCGACCTGACCGACACGCTGGTGGCCAAAGGCAAGGACGAAACCGCCGACCTGCTGCGCTCGCTGGCCGAGATGCAGACCTCGCTGCGCGGCACCGTGCGGGACGTGCGCGAGGCGGCGGACGCCATCATCCTGTCGTCGCAGGAAGTGGCGGCCGGCAGCATGGACCTGTCGCAGCGCACCGAGCAGGCCGCCGCCAACCTGGAGGAAACCGCCTCCGCGATGGAAGAGATCAGCGCCACCGTGGCCAGCACCACTGACGGGGCCGCGCAGGCGGCCGATGCGGCGGCCGGCAACGTCAAGCTGGCCAACCGCGGCGGCGAGGTGATCGAGCAGGTGGTGGGCACGATGTCCGGCATCGAGACGTCCAGCCGGCGCATCGGCGAGATCATCGGCGTCATCGACAGCATCGCCTTCCAGAC
>SEEY01000755.1 GCA_004211235.1 Rubrivivax sp. | reverse complement strand
GCCCGCGGCCAGCGTGACGGCGAGGGCCAGGGTTGTGGCACCGAAGCCGGCCAGTGACGGCAACAGGCTGGCGCTCACGACACCGACGAGCGCAAAGCCTTCGCGCCACGCAACGACGCGACTCTGCCGCGCCGCACTGCCGCCCAGCCGCGCGCCCCAGGCCTGGTGAAGAACCGAGAGGCCGCTGTAGGCCAGGTAGGTGATGACGAGGCCAGCGCCGGCCCAGGCCAGCAGTGCCGGGTGTTGCTGCACCGGCGGGAAGAACAGGCCGGCAAAGCCGGCGACGAGCAGCACAGCCGCAGCCGCCAGCGGCCAGCCGAGTGAGCCGCGGCCGAGGGCACGGTCGCAGAGCCGGCCGAGCCACGGGTCGACGACGGCATCCAGCGCGCGGGCCAGCAGCAGCAGCGCGCCCAGGCTCGCCAGCGGCAGCCCGAAGCGCGTCGCATAGTGGGCCGGCAGGTGCACGTACAGCGGCAGCGCAACGAAGGCGAGCGGCAGGCCGAGAGCCCCGTAGCGAAGGCCGTCGCGGGCGGTGAATTCAGGCGCCATTGCCGCTGCCATTCCCGCCGCCCAGCAGTTGCCCGCGCAGCGCCGGCTCGGATGTCTGCGGGCTGAGCCAGATGCCGAAGAACAGTCGGGCGAACTGGCCGTCGGCAACGCGGCGGCGCGGCTGGCCATTGACGAAGAACTGCGCGGCGGCCCCGGGCTCGAAGCTGCCGGTGATGCGGTCGCCTGCCTTGACGTCGGGGAAGGCGGCCTGCATTTCGGCCAGCCAGGCCTGGGCCTGGGCGTCGGTGATCGTGGCCTGGCGGCGCATCTCCTTCAGCGAGCGGCTGGCGATCTCGCCGCCGGCCAGGCTGCGCGCGTACTCGATCTCGAGCGCGAGTGGCAGTTCATGCCAGTTGGCCGCGGTGACAGGCGCGGCCGACCACAGCCGGACGTCGTAGACATGCAGGCCAAAGAAGCGAAACCGCGCCTGGCCGCGCTGGGTCAGCCCGGCCAGATCCGGCGTGGCAGCTTGCGCGAGCCGGCCGAACGGGACAGCTGCAGCGGCGGCCAGCAGGAGGCGGCGCCGCATGCTCAGTCCCGCACCAGCGTGAACTGCATGACGTCGGTGTTGCCCGCGGCAAAGGCCGCTTCGCAGTAGGCCAGATAGAACTCCCACAGCCGCATGAAGCGGCCGTCGAAGCCCAGCTCGCGCACCGGGCCGTCATGGCGCAGGAAGTCTTCGCGCCAGCGCCGCAACGTCTCGGCATAGTCCGCGCCGAAGGCCAGCTCGTTGACGACGCGCAGGCCGGCCTTTTCGGCGTGCGCGCGGAACTGGCTGGGGCTGGGCAGCAGGCCGCCGGGGAAGATGTATTGCTGGATGAAATCGGTCGACCGGACGTAGCGGTCGAAGAGGTCGTCGCGGATCGTGATGCTCTGGATGCAGGCGCGGCCGCCAGGCTTGAGGCTGGCGGCCACGGTGCGGAAATAGCCGTCCCAGTACTCGCGGCCGACGGCCTCGAACATCTCAATGGAGACGATGGCATCGAAGGGTTCGTCGGCGATGTCGCGGTAATCCTGCAGGCGCAGGTCGGCGGTCAGGCCCGCGTTCTGCAGGCGGTCCTGCGCCCAGGCGAGCTGCTCGGTGGACAGCGTCACGCCGGTCAGCTTCGCGTTGAAGTCACGCGCGGCCACTTCCGCAACGGCGCCCCAGCCGCAGCCGATCTCCAGCACGCGGCTGCCGGCGGTCACCCCGGCTTCGTCGAGGGCGCGGCGCATCTTGGCCTGCTGGGCGGCGGGCAACGAGCGCTCCGCCGCGCCGCCGAACCAGGCGCTGGAGTAGTTCATCGTCGGGTCCAGCCAGAGCTTGTAGAAGGCGTTGCCGAGGTCGTAGTGGGCGTGGATGTTCTTGCGGCTGCCCTGGCGCGTGTTGCGGCGCATCAGATGACGCACGCGGTGCAGCAGGCCACCCCAGAAGCCGCCGTAGACGAGCGACTCCAGGGCGGTGCGGTTGCGGATCAGCAGCTCCAGCAGCGCGCGCAGATCGGGGCTGGTCCAGTGCCCGTCGACGAAGCTCTCCGCAAAGCCGACGTCGCCCGACTTCAGCGCTGCGGTGCAGACCTGCCAGT
>SEEY01000754.1 GCA_004211235.1 Rubrivivax sp. | reverse complement strand
CGCAGGCGTCGGCGATCTCGCGCAGGTTGTGGCTGGGGATCTCGGTCGCCAGGCCCACGGCGATGCCACTCGCGCCGTTCAGCAGCACGAAGGGCAGGCGCGCCGGCAGCTCGACGGGTTCCTGTGTCGTGCCGTCGTAGTTGGGGCGGAAGTCCACCGTGCCTTCGTCGATCTCGTCGAGCACGAGGCGGGCAATGGGGGCGAGCCGCGCCTCCGTGTAGCGCATCGCTGCGGCGCCGTCGCCATCGCGGCTGCCGAAGTTGCCATGGCCGTCGATGAGCGGGTAGCGCAGAGAGAAGTCCTGCGCCATGCGCACGAGGGCGTCGTAGACCGACTGGTCGCCATGCGGATGGAAGTTGCCCAGCACGTCGCCGACGACCTTGGCGCCTTTCACGGGCTTGGCGCCGGAGTTGCCGCTCCAGCCCAGTCCGAGGCGATGCATGGCGTAGAGGATGCGGCGCTGCACGGGCTTCTGGCCGTCGGAGTAGGTCGGCAGCGCGCGGCCCTTGACGACGCTGAGCGCGTACTCGAGGTAGGCCTGTTGCGCGTAGGCGCCCAGCGTCAGCGCGTTGCCGTCGCCGCCGTTGCCGCCACCGTCGGTGGAGCCGTTGAAGTCGATCGTGGTCTGGGATCTCATGGATGCAAGGTCAGATGCTGCGCGCGGGCCGGCTGGCTCTGCTGCAGCAGGGCCCAGTACAGCTCGAGGACGAGCTGTACGTGGGCCTGGGTTTCGTCGATGTCGGGCACGCGGTTGCCGGCGCGGCGTACGGCGCCCTCGCCGGCGTTCCAGGCGGCCAGGGCGGCGTCGATGCGGCCGAAACGGCGCATCAGGTCGGCCAGCATGCGCGCGCCGGTGTGGATGTTGATGCGCGGCTCGATGAGCCGCGCGGCGTCGGCCGGCGTCGCGTAGCGACTGGCCGTTTCCGGGGTGATCTGCATCAGGCCGGTCGCGCCACGGGGCGAGACGGCATTGCGCTGGTAGCCGGATTCGACAGCGATGATGGCCTTCAGCAGGTCCGCGTCGACACCATGCTTGAGGGCGGCCTCGCGCAGCCAGGGCTGCACGGCCTTGACCTCAGGGGCGATGTCCAGCCAGTTCAGCAGCGCCAGGCCCGCATCGGTCTTGCCCCGCACGCGCTGCATGCCCACGCCGCCGAGCACCGGCTTGTAGCGCGCATCCAGCTGGCGCGGCGCGAAGTGAGCCATGCCGGCGGCGTCGACATAGCCCCACAGCTCGGCCCGCGCAGGCAGCGTGAAAGCCAGCAGCAGGAGCAGCCAGAGCCTCATGCAGCCTCCAGACCCAAGGAAAGGCGCGCCTGATATTCGCGGTCCAGCAGTGACATGACGACCAGGGAGTCGTAGCCGTCGGCGCCGTCGATCATCACCCGCACGCTCTCGCGCAGCCGGCCTTCCTCGACGAAGCCCTCGCTGCGGTACAGCGCCACGGCCGGCGTGTTCAGCGCCTTCACGTCCAGCCAGAAGCGGTGCGCCTTCAGCTGCGTGAAGGCCATGGCCTTGAGCTGGCGCACGGCCGCGCGGCCCAGGCCGCGGCCCTTGGCCTGCAGCACCAGCCGCTTCAGCTCGACCGAGCCGTTGGGGTTGCGGCAGCCCTGCAGGATGGCAAAGCCGCTGCGCCCCAGCTGATCGCCCTCTTCGAGGATGAAATGGCGCGAATCCGGGAAGCGGATCGCGCCTTCATGCTGCGTGCGCTCCCAGGGCGTGATGAAGGGCAGGTTGGCGCCGTCGCGCTCGACCGAGACCACCCAGTCGAGGTCTGACAACATGGTCGGGCGCAGGCGCAGGCTCATCGGGGCAGGGCCTCAGACGTCGATCTCGACGGAGTCGCCATGCAACTCCATCAGTTCCCGCCGCGACGAGGCCTCGCCCTTGCCCATCAGCTTGTTGAACGACTCCACCGTGGCTGCGAAATCGAGCAGCCCGTACTCGACGCGCGACAGGCGGCGCGTCTCCGGGTTCAGCGTCGTGTCCCACAGCTGCTCGGCGTTCATTTCGCCCAGGCCCTTGAAGCGGCTGATGCTCCACGAGCCTTCGCGCGCGCCTTCTTTGCGCAGCTTGTCGAGCGTGGCCGTCAGCTCGCCGTCGTCCAGCGCATAGAGCTTGGC